>CAZQGA010000038.1:0-11526 GCA_964592735.1 uncultured Chromatiaceae bacterium
TCAACACGATGGCGAAGGACAAGATCATCGTCATCTCCACCCACATCCTCGAAGAAGTGGATGCGGTCTGCACACGGGCCATCATCATCACCGCAGGCCGGATCGTCGCTGACGAAACCCCCGACGCACTCGTCCGCCGCTCGCGCTACCACAACGCGGTAACCCTGCGTTTCACCAGCGATGCTCCGCTGAAAACCGCCGCAGCCGGGCTGCGCGGCCTGGCAGACGTCGATCACGTCGAGGCGAACGAAGGAGATAACAGCCTCACGGCCTTTCCGAAGAACGGTGCCGTCATCATCACCGCCATCGCCGACCTGGCTGGCGCGAAAAACTGGGATCTCGCGCAACTGCAGCTCGAATCCGGGCGGCTGGATGAGGTATTCCGCAGCATCACGGAGCAGGAGGCCAGCCGATGAACGGCATCAGCATCATTGCCGCACGGGAGCTCAGGGCGTACTTCGCCACACCCCTCGCGTATGTGTTCATCGTCATCTTCCTCGCCCTGATGGGCGTGTTCACCTTCTACATTGGCGGCTTCTACGAGGCCGAGCAGGCTGATCTCTCGGCGTTCTTCAACTTCCACCCGTGGCTGTACCTGTTCCTGGTGCCGGCCATCTCGATGCGGCTGTGGTCGGAGGAACGCAAGAGCGGCAACATCGAACTGCTGATGACGCTGCCGGTCACCACCGGCCAGGCGGTGATTGGCAAGTTCCTCGCTGCCTGGGCCTTCACCGGGGTGGCGCTGGCACTCACCTTTCCGGTCTGGATCACGGTGAACTACCTCGGCAACCCGGACAACGGCGTGATCCTCGCTGCCTACATCGGCAGCCTGTTCATGGCCGGCGGCTTCCTCGCCATCGGTTCGTGCATCTCGGCAGCCAACAGGAACCAGGTCGTGGCCTTCATCATCACCGTGGTCATCTGCTTCCTGTTCCTGCTGGCCGGTTTCCCGCTGGTGCTCGACTTCTTCAGCGGCTGGGCACCGCAGGCGTTCGTGGACACGGTCGCCAGCCTGAGCTTTCGCACCCATTTCGAATCGATCAGCAAAGGCATCCTCGACCTGCGTGACATCGTCTATTTCGTCATGGTGATCGCCGCCTGGCTGTACGCCACGGTTGTCGTCATCGAACTGAAGAAGGCGAGCTAGGAGCAGCCATGAGCAGTGCATCTCGATCCGCTTTCGGGCGCCTGGGCCTGGTGGCCGTGGCGGCGGTCTTCCTGGTGGCGGTACCACTCGCCAACGTCATCCTGCGCGGTGCGCGCCTGGACCTGACGCAGAACCACCTCTACACGCTCTCGCCCGGCACCGTGCATATCCTCGGCAACATCCCGGAACCCATCAATCTCTACTTTTTCTTCTCCAACAGCGCCACGGAAAAAACCCCGTTCTTCCGCACCTATGCCGGGCGGGTTCGCGACATGCTGCGGGATTTCGCACGGCAGTCAGATGGCAAGATCAAGGTGACGGAAGTCGATCCGGTACCGTTCTCCGACGAGGAGGACCGTGCCACCCAGTTCGGCCTGCAAGGCATCCGCCTCGACAACAGCACCGACCCGGTCTTCATGGGCATCGCCGGGACCAACAGCATCGGTGACGACCAGGTGATCGCCTTTGTCGATCCACGCAAGGAAACCTTCCTCGAGTACGACCTGGCCAAGCTGGTGTATTCACTGGCACATCCAAAGCGCCCGGTCGTCGGCGTGCTGAGCAGCCTGCCGATCATGGCCGGTTTCGATCCCATGACGCAGCAGATCCGCCAGCCCTGGACAGTGATCAGCCAGATCCGCCAGGTCTTCGACATGCGCCAGCTCGAGCCGGGGCTGACGAAGATCGGCGACGATATCCAGGTGGTGATGCTCGTCCATCCGAAAAACCTCGGCGAGCAGGCGCTCTATGCACTCGACCAGTTCGTCCTGCGCGGCGGCCGGCTCATGGTGTTCGTGGATCCCTGGGCCGAGACCGACCCCGGCGCCCCCGATCCAGCCGACCCGCTGGGCGCCAGCGGCCAGCGCAGCTCGAACCTCGAGCGGCTCTTTGATGCCTGGGGAATCAGTGTCTCCAGCGACAGCTTCATCGGCGATGACCGCTTCGCGCTGCAGGTCATGGGCCCGGACGGACGGCCTGTACGTGACCTCGGCCTGGTCGGCATCAGCCAGGACGGGCTCGACGAGGACGACGTCATCACCTCGGGTCTGAGCGTCATCAACCTGGGCTACGCCGGTGCGATCAGCGTCCGGGAAAAGGCTGCGGTGACAGTGACGCCACTGATCCACTCCAGCAACCTCGCTGCCGCACTCGGCACGGCCGCCCTGCCCTTCATGCAGGACCCGTCGGTCCTGCGCCAGGACTTCAAGCCAACCGGCCAGCACTACACGCTCGCCGCACGGCTGTCCGGCACGGTACCGAGCGCCTTCCCCAACGGCCCCCCGCCGGGGTCTCCGGCCGGTGAACCCGCACACCTCAAGGAAGCCACAAACCCGATCAACGTTCTGGTCGTGGCCGACACCGACATCCTCAGTGACCGGCTCTGGGTCCAGGTACAGAACTTCTTTGGCCAGCGCGTCACCAATCCCTTTGCCAACAACGGTGACTTCATCGTCAACGCACTGGACAACCTGCTCGGCAGCAGCGACCTGATCGGCATCCGGGCACGGGCGAGCTTCAGCCGGCCCTTTACCCGGGTCCGCGATCTGCGCCGCGACGCCGAGACGCGCTTCCGCGACACCGAGGAACGCCTGAAGCAGGAGTTGCGCGACACCGAGCAGAAACTCGCCGAGATCCAGGCGGGACGCCACGACGGTGAAGCGATGCTGATGACCCCGGAACAGCAGCAGGAGATCGAGCGCTTCCGCAAACAGCGCGCGGAAATCCGCAAGGAACTGCGCCAGGTCCAGCGCAACCTTGACCAGGAGATCCAGCGCCTCGGCAACTGGCTCAAGGCCATCAACATTGGCCTGGTGCCACTCCTCATCTCGATCATCAGTATCGTGGTGTTGCTGGTCCGGCGCCAGCGCCGCAGCGGAGCCCACCAGTCATGAAGAGCCGCGCCTTCGTCATCCTGCTCGCCACCCTGGCCGTGCTGGTGGCGCTTGCCGTCGCCGTATCCGTCTCGCAGCGGCCAGTCCAGGGCACGGGCGCCGTGCTTCTCCCCGGCCTGAAGGAACGACTGAACGACGTGGACAGCGTGCTCGTGCGCACCGGTGGTGACCAGGTGGTCGCAACACTGGAGCGCGGTGCAACCGGCTGGGTCGTCAAGGAGCGCGACGGCTATCCGGCTGATGTCGGCCGCTTGCGCAAGAACCTGCTCACACTGGCCGAAGCGACCATCCTCGAGGAAAAGACCTCCAACCCGGAATTCTACGACCGTCTGCGTGTCGACGACATCGACAAGGAATCCGCGGCAGGCCTGCGCCTGGATCTCGGCGTCGGCAAGGAGACCGCAGCCAGCATCATCATCGGCAGCACCGCGGTCGCCGGCAGCGACAGCGCCTACGTACGCCTCGCGGGTGACGCGAGAAGCTGGCTGGTAAAGGCCACCTTCGATCTGCCGCGGGAAACCGCGGGCTGGCTCGACAAGCTGATCACGAATATCCCGGCGAGCCGCATCGCTGCCGTAACCATCACCCAGCCCGCTGGTGTCACGCTGCGGATTGACAGGGCACGTGCCGGCGACGGGGATTTCCAGGTCTCCGGAATCCCTGCCGGACGCGAGCTGGCCTTCCCCGGTGCCGCAAACCCGATCGCCGCAGCGCTCTCCGACCTCAGCCTCGACAGCGTCAAGCCGGCAGCTGCCTTCGCACCAGGCCCGGTCCGCCCCACACTGGCCCGCTTCGAGACCTTCGATGGCCTCGTCATTGAACTGCAGGTCTGGCAGCTGCCCGCTGGCGCGCAACTGCACGTCACGGCTCATGCCGACGAGGCGCTTGCCGCACGCTTTGCTGCCGCAGCCGACGCCGTTCCATCCAGCCCGGCAGCCGAAACCATCGCCGCAGCCCGGCACAGGGATTTCAGTGAGGTCAGGTCCGAAGCGGACCAGCTCAACACGCGGACCCTCAACTGGATCTACACGGTGCCGTCCTACAAGGCAGAGCAACTCACGCGCGAGCCCGGGGACCTGCTCGCACCGCAGGGCTGATCGCCAGCCCGCGGGGCCCGGCCTGGTTGTGGGCTGCGTCACAATTCCACGCAGGCAGCCAATCGCAGGCGCGGTTATGTGAATACCGGAATCGTTTGCTTTGCGCAGCCGCTAGACTCCCCTGCGCTGACAAGGGCAAACCCGGTGAAAGCCGGGGACGCAAAGCCACCGGTCTAAGGGAGTTTCACTCCACGACAGCGGGGTCGCCAGCAAGGCAGTCTGCTGCCTGCTCACGAGGACCAGCCGTACTCACGGACGGTCCCTGCGACTCCTCTCTCGCGGGATGCCCACCGCGGCACACCCGGTCAGCCACCGGCAGCTCATGCCGGTGCGGATCCGGCAGGCATGCCCTGGGAGGGGCCGTTGATGAAGAAACAAATGACGATTGCACTGATGCTGTTATCCATCTGCATCTGCACCCTGCCGCGGGTGCAGGCCCAAGCGACGAACTGGCTGCTCGAGGCCATCATGGTTGGCATTCCGCAAACACAGCTGGTCCGGGACAGCAGGAACAGGAATCGCTACTACCTCTGCTGGTCCGACGGTACAAACCGTTACGGAATGAAGTTCTCCAGACGCAATCTGGATGCTGCCCTCGGCGCCGTGCAGCCCGGCAAGCGTGCTCCGCTCGCCGACGTATTGACCCTCGATTCCGGTGGCTGGACGGCTGTCGACGAGCGGACCTGCTGGGGCGGCTGACGCAGTACCCCGACAGGACCAGGTGCACTACCCGCGATCAGCCGCCTGGCTGCCCGGACCAGCTGCAGGACGGTCCGCGGTGACAAGAGCCCCCGGTTGCACCGGATGCAACGGCACCGGATCGATGATCCAGCCCTTGTGCTCACGACGTGCCGGGCCCGGGATCGCATAGGCTTGTTTGCGCCCGGTGCGCCTGACTTCATCCATGTCGATGCGCCAGCCGCGGGCCTCCCAGCGACGGAGCTTGTCGCGGTACTTGCCGATGGCGGCATCCGAAGGCGTGAGGAATTCCTTGCGTGGATCCTCGGGCGTCAGCACCGGGCGCACGTCGTACAGCACGTCACGGTCCTGGCCGGCCACCACGGCATTGCGCGCCTTCATGCGCTCATCCTCCGCAGGGTCCAGGAGGAAATTGCGCAGGTTCACCAGGTACAGGCTGGTACTGCCCTCATCGACCGGGGTCTCAAAGAGATACTGGTGGATGCTGATCTTGTCGGTGGGGTGGATCAGGGTCCAGAGGGAGGACACGCCGTGGTGTCCGGTGCCGCCATGGATGATGGCATCACCGGTACGGCCTGAGGCCGCGCGCATTTTCGGATCCGCCAGCGGTGGCGCCTTGCGGCTGCTGAAGAACCCCGTAACCCATTCGGTCTCCACCCACTGGTAATCTTCCACGGCGATGCGCAGGTCTTCACGTTCGCCGGAAAAGCCGTGGGTCGGATGGACGTACTCGTTGTGGGCGCCGTCGATGCCGTTCTCGATGGAGCGCTGGAAGTTGAAGTCCCAGTCGAAGTGCTGGACGGTCGCCGCCCAGCCGGCATCGGGCCTTGAACCCCGGTACTCCGGGACATCCATGATCGGGCAGCGCTCCGCCTCGGGCAGATCACCGAGAAAGGCAAACACCAGGCCGTAACGCTCCACCACCGGGTAGGAGTCCACCCGTACCCGGGCCGGCAACCAGGCATCCCGGCCAAGCGAGGGGATCAGGGTGCAACAGCCATCGCCGGCGAAGCGCCAGCCGTGGTACGGGCACTGCACCTCATCGGCGACGATTTTGCCGCCCGCCAGCGCTCCACCACGGTGGCAGCAGATATTCGACAGGCAGTGCGCCTGTCCGGCTGAGTCACGCCAGAGCACGAAATCCTGACCGAGCATCCGCCGGCGCACCGGCGTGCCGGTGATGTCGGTCGCAACACCGGCGGGATACCAGAAATTGATGAACATGGTGGACGCCCCTCGGCTGGATGGCTGCATCAGTCACCACCCGATGGGCGGATGACCGGGTTCGAGTATAGGCGCGCAGCACCGGGCACGGCCATGGCGGCGCCGGTGCGCTACCATTCGCGCATGACCACCACCGACGACTACCTGAAGGAGATCCTCCGCGCCCGGGTCTACGACGTTGCGGTCGAGACACCGCTGGACGAGGCACCACGCCTTTCCGCCCGGCTCGGTGAGCGCGTGCTGCTGAAGCGCGAGGATCTCCAGCCCGTGTTTTCCTTCAAGTTGCGTGGCGCCTACAACAAGCTCGCCCGGCTGTCCGCAACCGAACGTGCGCGTGGCGTCATCTGCAGTTCCGCCGGGAACCACGCCCAGGGACTTGCCCTGTCTGCCCGCCGTTTCGGCGTGCGGGCAGTCGTTGTGATGCCGGCGCTCACCGCGGAGATCAAGGTCCGCGCCGTGCGCGACCTCGGCGCCGAAGTCATCCTGCATGGCAGCGCCTACGACGATGCCTATGAGCATGCCCTCGTGCTTGCCAGCCGCGACGGCATGAGCTTCGTACATCCTTTCGACGACCCCGCCGTGATCGCCGGCCAGGCCACCGTTGCCGTGGAAGTCCTGCGCCAGTGCCGGGACCCGGTCGATGCGATATTCGTCCCCGTGGGGGGTGGCGGCCTTGCGAGCGGCGTGGCGCTGTACGTGAAGGCACTCTACCCGCAGGTGAAGGTCATCGGTGTCGAGGCGACCGAATCGGCGAGCATGCACCAGGCTTTTGCCGCAGGTCGCCCGGTGCCGCTGGAGCAGGTCGGCATCTTCGCCGATGGCGTCGCCGTGCGCCGTGTCGGCGACGAGACCTTCCGCATCTGCCGCGAACTGCTCGATGGCCTGGTTCTGGTCAGCACGGACGAAATCTGTGCAGCCATCCAGGACGTCTTCGAAGACACGCGCAGCATCATGGAGCCGGCGGGCGCCCTGGCGGTGGCCGGCCTGAAGCGCCACGTCGCCGCTGGTGGCTCATGCGGCCGAACGCTGGTTGCCATCAACAGCGGCGCCAACATGAACTTTGACCGCCTGCGCCACATCACCGAGCGCGCCGCCTTCGGCGAGGAACGCGAGGCACTTTTCGCCGTGGAAATCCCCGAGGTCCCGGGCAGTTTCCTGGCCTTCTGCCAGGCCATCGGCAGCCGCAGCGTCACCGAATTCAATTACCGCTATGGCCACAGCAGCCAGGCGCGCATCTTCGTCGGCCTGGAACTGCGCGACGGGGCTGCCGAACGCCAGCAGCTCACCGGACGGCTCGAGGCCGCAGGCTATGGCGTGCTTGACCTCAGTGACGACGAGATGGCCAAGCTCCACGTCCGCCACATGGTGGGCGGCATGGCCGCGATCGCCGGGGAGCGCCTGTGCCGGTTCGAATTCCCGGAGCGGCCCGGCGCACTGCTCGACTTCCTCCGGGCGATCGGCACGCGCTGGAACATCAGCCTGTTCCACTATCGCAACCACGGTTCGGATTTTGGCCGGGTACTGGCTGGCGTACAGGTCCCGGACACCGAACTCGCCGAGTTCCACCGCCACCTGGCAGAACTTGGCTATCCGTGGCGGGATGAAACAACCAACCCGGCGTATCGCATGTTCCTGGCCGACGCTGTCGGTTGAACGCGCCCGGCTCAGCGTCCGCGTACGCTGCCGTCCCGGGCGGCACGCGGGTGGCGGACCGATTGCAGGCCGAGGGCCAGTACTGCCAGAACCATGCCGAGGATG
Source organism: uncultured Chromatiaceae bacterium (assembly GCA_964592735.1). Taxonomy (GTDB): domain Bacteria; phylum Pseudomonadota; class Gammaproteobacteria; order Steroidobacterales; genus QUBU01. The sequence goes on from CAZQGA010000038.1 coordinate 7,818, forward strand.
GCCAGCACGACGAAAGCCGTCTGGTAGCCACCGGCACCGCCCCCAAAGGACGCGGCGATCGCACCTACGGCCGCAGCCCCCATGAGGCGGCCGGCAGAAGAAAAATTGCTGAGCAGTCCCTGCGCCGCACCACGCTCACTCGCCTCGCTGTGGTCGAGCACCACGATGCGCAACGGCGCACCCATCACACTGGCCATGCCGCCAGCACCGATCACATTGGCAACGATAAACACGGTCATGCTCATCGGTGCGAGTCCAAAGATGAGCAGGCTCAGCACCACCATGGCCATGCCGATGAGCACGAGCTTGCGGGAACCAAACGTGTTCACCAGCCGGCCCGCGAGCGGTGCGGTGACGGTGGCCATGACAACCCCGGGTAGCAGCATCCAGGCCGCGACGCTCTCCGATACGCCGATCGCACTGACCGCCAGGAGCGGGTAAAAACCTGCGCCCGCCTGGACGGCACCGGCGCCGGCGCTGATCACGACCGCCAGTGCAACCGGCTTCACGGTGACCAGCCCCGGCCGGACGATGGGATCCACCGCACGCTTCTCCGCCGCCCAGAACACCGGGACGAGCACCACCACCAGCAGGAGGGATGCCGTCGTCGGCCACTCGGCGAGGCTCGCCCCGATGTCCCGTGCATCGAGCATGCTCAGGCCATACACCAGCGCCGTCAGCAGCACGGACAGGATGACGACACCTGCAACGTCGAGCGGGCGGCGCTCGGGATCAGCCACTGCAGGCAGCAGCTTCACCGCACCCACCCCCAGCACGGCACTGATCGGCAGGTTGATCAGGAACAGCCAGTGCCAGCCGTAGGGCAGCAGCAACCCGCCCAGCACGGGTCCAAGAAGGAACGCCAGGCCAAACACCGCACCGAGGACACCGAGAGCCGGCCCGCGCTCCTCCGGTGCGACATTGCTGGCAATCACGGCCGCCGCAACCGGCAGGATGCCCCCGCCGCCGAAGCCCTGCAGTGCGCGGCCGAAGTACAGCATGCCGGGCGTATCGGCCAGCACGACCACCAGCGAACCGATTGCGAAAAATCCGATACTGACGACATAGGCGAGCCGCGCACCGGCCCGGTCGGAGAACTTCGCCAGCAACGGCGTGCCAATCATCTGCAACAGCACGTAGGCGTTGAACAGCATCGATGCCTGGCGATCGTCCATGCCCAGGTCCGCCTTGATGGCCGGCAAGGCGGGGCCGATGATCGCGAGATCCATCGCGCCCATCAGAACACCGGCAAAGAGCAGCGGCAGCAATGCCTTGGAGTGGCTCGGGCTCAACGGTGGTTATCCAGTCGAAAAGGTTATGGGCATCCGCAGTGCGCAGCACCTCCCGCGTGACCGTGCGGGCGCAGCAGTTGGCACCGACGGCAAACGGGGCAGCTACGGGGTTGGGATCGAGGGCTCCTCATCACTCACGGGTGCGGCACCCTCGCCGACACCCGCAAGGGACCCCGGCTTGCGAAAGCGCAGCGTGAAGCGGTCACTCTCGCCGATCGCAAGGTACTTGTCCCTGTCCTGATCGCCCTTTGCCAGGGTGGGCGGCAGGGCCCAGACCCCACCCGGATGATCCTTGCTGTCTTTCGCATTGGCGTTGATTTCGGCGGTGGCCTCGAGCACGAAACCCGCCTGTTCCGCCAGGGCCACCGCGTAGTCCTCACGCACGTAGCCGGTCCGGGCCCGTGAATCCTGTGGCTTGTCGGCCGGTGCCCGGTGTTCCACTACGCCGAGTACGCCACCCGGCTTCAGCACGCGATACATGGCCGCAAACACGGCCGGAGCCTGGTCGCTCGCCATCCAGTTGTGGATATTCCTGAACGTCACCACCATGTCGACCGACTCCCGCGCGATGGTCGCCATCATGTCATCCGGTGGCGACAGCACCGTGACCTCGATCCTGTCATACAGATCCGGTCGGGCCGCAAACTTCTCCCTGTTCGCTTCCGGTCCCCGGTGAGCGGCGATATAGCGGCCGTGGTCGCGCAGGAAGGGGGCGAGGATTTCCGTGTACCAGCCGCCTGCCGGCCAGATCTCCACCACGGTCATGTCGGGACGGATGCCGAAGAACTCCAGCGTCTCGAGAGGGTGGCGGTAGGGGTCACGTGCGCGGTTTTCAGCACTGCGCCAGTCCCCGCCGATGGTATCCACGAGGCTGGGCTGGATGGCTGGCGGCGCCGGCGCCGGGGCTGGCGCGGCAGGCGCCATGACAGCCGCTGGCGGCGTGCTCCCGCCGCCGCAACCGGCGACCAGGGCAGCCAGGGCAAGCAGCGATGGCAGGCCAGCCCGATGATTCGCCATGGTGTTCTTCTCCCTGTCCACAACGATGCGGGCCGCCCGCACCTCGCCGGTTCGCACTTTAACAAATCAGGGCCGGCATCGCGGCGTTCAGGAAGCGAACGCCGCAGCATGGATATGGCTCACCTTGGCCGGCTGCGGCCAGCGGAAGAAGCGCCGCAATTCCTCCAGCATGACGGCGGTCGGCGCCCGCCGGGGAAAGCGGGCCTCCAGGCTCAGGCAATAGCGCGCGGCCAGCATCCAGGCATCCTCATAGCGGCGCTGCACCGCCGGTGCCAGCACGGGATCCGGGATGGCACCGGAGAACAGGCGCCTGACCAGCGGGGCGGTTGCGCCATCGGCCTGTTGCGCCAGCAGCCAGCGCGCACTGACGTATTTGTCGACTTCTGCCTGCATCTCAAGCTCGAGCAGCGTGACCTTGCGATCGCGCGCGGCGCTCCAGGCCACGGTGTTGAAGTGGCTGATGCCTTCGACCGCGGTACAGTAGTCGTCGAAATTGCGCCCACAGAGGAGCTCCCGCAGGTCGAGCCTGGCAAGCCGCTCGATGATGCCTGCATCCAGATACAGGGCAATGCCAATCGCCTCCGCACCTTCCTCGATCAGCAGTTCTTCGTCGATATCCCGCTCGCCCATCGCCGGCTGCCACGGCGCCAGGGAGCGCCGGTCAGTCACCAGGAAATCACGCACGTCGGTATCGATGTCGATGCCGTAGAGGGCACCGAGCAGGCACTGCAGGTCACGCAGCTCCACGGGCGGCCTCAGTGACAGAGAGGGTTGCGCAACTGGGCGTTCGGCTCCACGCCGGCCCGCCGCAGGAGGCGACCGGCCCGCGGGCTGCCCGTCTGCAGCCAGTTCTCATACAGGCGCAGCACCGCATGATCCTGGGCACCACGCGCCGAATCCCGCACTTCGTTCAGCACATCCACCAGCAGCAGGAACTTTGCCGCGAGTTCGGCAAAGGTGCTCGCAAGCGCCTCCAGCCGTGTCGTCCGGCGGCCGCTGGCCGCCAGCGTGGCATAGGCACCGCCCCCCATGTTGACGTAGTAATCGAGCCCGACAGCGCGATCACGCAAGGTTTCAGCGAAAAACCCGGCTGTGAACAATGAGATGTCACCGAGGCGCTGCAGGGCCACGGCACGCGCCTCCCCGGTCGGCGCATCGAGGGCATCGGCCAGCATCAGCGCCAGCGGACGGTGGCGCGCACCGTCGCTGCCGTCATGACAGACATCTGCCCGCGCGAAGAGCGTCAGCAGACGCACGACGTAACAGGAAGTCCCGCGTTCGACGCTGACGTGGTTGACGGCCAGTGCCGCGTCCACGCAGTCACGGAAGAATTCCTCGAGGCTGGCAACGGGCAGGAGCGGCCTGCCGGAATGGCTTCATGAACTCCGGAAGCGTGGCCG
>CAZQGA010000039.1:0-11450 GCA_964592735.1 uncultured Chromatiaceae bacterium
GAGCGTCACCGAGCGCACCCGCGAGATCGGTCTGCGCCTGGCCATCGGCGCGCTGGAACGCGAAGTGCTGCTGCAGTTCCTCATCGAGGCAGTGGTGCTGTCCAGCCTGGGCGGCCTGGTCGGCGTGGTGCTGGCCACGGTGGCCTCCGTGCTGCTGGCGCAGCTGATGCAGGTGCCCTACGTGTTCCAGCCGGGCATCAACGCGCTGTCCTTCGTGTTCTCCGCCGGCATCGGCGTGCTGTTCGGCTACTTCCCGGCGCGGCGTGCTGCGCGCATGGATCCGATCGAGGCGCTGCGCCACGAGTGAACCTTCGCCGCGCGGCGAGTCGCAAGGCGACCCGCAGTATGACAAAGATACGGCAAGGAATACGGCAAGGATCTGGCGGGCAGGGTCTCAGGCAGGAAGCGTGACGCATACGGACAGGCCGGGTTTGGCGTTGCGAACCTCGAATGTTCCACCGTGCGCCTGTGCGATCAGGCGACACAGATACAAACCCAGGCCCACGCCGCCGGCCGTACGGCTACGAGCGCTGTCCGGGCGGTAGAACGCCTGGGCGAGTTGGCTCAGTTGCAGCTGTGGAACACCTGGACCGTAGTCTCGGACTTCGATCGCCACGCCGCCGTCGCCTGTCCGTTGCAGCCGGATTTCGGGCGCTTGGCCGGTGGCACCGCCGTGCCGCAGCGCGTTGTCGAGCAGATTGCGCAGCAGCAAACGCATGCGGCCCGGGTCGAGTTCCAGCCTCGGCAGATCGATCTCGGCGTCGATGCCGATCTGCTCAGCCGCGGCATGCTGCACGGCCAGGTCCTGCACTACGGCCAGGGCCAGGTACGCGAGTTCGGTCGGCTCACGTTGCAGGGCCGCGTGCCGCCCCGCCAGGCACTCTCTTTCCAGCAGGTCGCTGATCAGCAGGGCCATTTCCTGCAGGTCGTGCAGCTCGAAGGGCTTGGGCAGGTAGTCGTCGGCACCCAGTTCAAGCCCCACCACCCGGTCCATCACCTCGCCCCGGGCGGTCGGCATGATGATGGGAATGTCGCTGTCCCGGCGGATTGTGCGGCACACCTGGAAGCCGTCCATCTCGGGCAGCATGACGTCCAGGATGACGGCGGCGAACGTACCGTCGCGTAGGTGCGCCAGCCCATCACTGGGCGTGGTGGCCTGTGTCAACTGCAGCTCGAAGCGCCGGAAGTAGGTCTCCAGTGGCGGGCCGAGCTGCGCATCGTCGTCAATCAGAAGGACGCGATGCATGGCGGACTGGCGGCGGCAGTCAGAAGCCGGGGCTGCGCCAGCCCCAGCCGCCTCGACCCTTTTCCAGACGTTCCCGCACCTGTTGCTGCTGTGCCGGCGTCAAGCTGTCATAGAAATCGGCCAGTGTGGTCAGCACTTTTGGTCCCTGCTGCTGCACGGCGGCCGTCTTCTGCTCCAGCAGCGCCTGCGCCCTGGCGCGGTCAAACCTGTCGCTGGCAATCACGGCCTTGAAGTCGTCGCGCGGATTCGCGCTGTCGCCGCGGAAAGCCTTGCGCTGGACCGCCATCTCGGCAGCGACCGCATCGAGCTTGAGCTTCTGCTTGGCGTTGAGATCGAGCTTGTTGCCGATGCGCTCGACCATCTTGCCGCGCATTTCGGTGACGCGCTCTTCGCTCCAGTCGCCTGGTCCGCCCAGTCCACGGCTTCCGCAAGCGTTCAGGCCGCCGAGCAACAGGGTTGCACCGGTCAGGGCGATGAGGATTCTTTTGGTTCCGATTTTCATGAGGATTCTCCTGGTTTCGAAGGGGGGGTTGAACATGATCTACATGGTGCCGTTGGTCGTACTGGACTGCATCTCGGTGAGGTAGCGTTTCTTTTCGTTTTGTTTCATCGAATCGATGTGCCTTGATGCAATGTCATCTGGGCACAGCCACATTGACAACCAGTTTACAAAACCGTAAACCGGTTGTCAATACACTGACTCGAACATATGGCTGCCAGGAACAGCCTTTATGGCGAGCAGCAGGCGAAAGCGGAGTTTCAGCTCGTGGTCGCTTGGCTCGCGGGGACTACAGCAGCCATTCAATCGGCAGCCACCCGATGAAGCGGATGACTGCTCGCTGCCAGACTGTGGTTCGTGGTTCCGTCTCGTGGCGAATGGTTTCTGTTGCACCACGTTCGAGCCAGTACATGCTGCCGCCATCCGACAGCCGCACCTCAAGGCTACGCCCGGCGGCGATGCTGTCGTCTAGTGCGGCGGCGAGCGCTTCTGCCAGTGATGCACTTTCGATCACGAAGCCGATCTCGGTGTTGAGCTCGGCGGAGCGCGGATCGAAGTTGAACGAACCGATGAAAATGCGGGCACCGTCGACCGCGAACGTCTTGGCGTGCAGGCTGGATGAGTTGCTGCCGCTGAAGGCGTGTCTGGCACTGGGCACCGGCGAGCCCTTCAGCTCGAAGAGCGCAACACCGGCTTCCAGCAACCCCCCCTGCGCTTCGCATAGCCCGCATGCACGGCAGTGACGTCCGTGGCGGCCTGCGAATTGGTGAGTACCCGCACGCCCACGCCGCGACGTGCCATGGCAGACAGGTACTCGGTGCCCTCCTTGCCGGGCACGAAATAGGCGGAGACGATGTCGATCCGCGCGCCGGGTTCGCCGAAGAGGGCGCCCAGCTGCGTTGACAGCAGCGCATCGCGTCTGGCCAGGCCGAGACCCTTGGCAGGATCGTCACTGATCATGCGCGTCGTGGCCCAAGTGAATTCCAGCCGGCCTTCCTGCAGCTCGCGCAAGAAGGGCAGCTCGCGCACCGCGTTCACGTAGCCCGCCGCCGCCGGATCGCGCTCGATGAGCGATGCCGCATCCTGCAGCCGGTTCGCCGCCTGCGGCGCGACGGGCGGCAGCAGCCGCGCTACCGGGTACGACGACTGGCTGGCCCAGTAGCGGTCGAAGTCCCGCGAAACGTCGGCCACCACGGGGCCGATCGCCAGGGTGTCGGCATCGGAGAACACCATCTCGTCTGCGGCGCCGAAGTACTCGTCCCCCACGTTCCTGCCGCCGATGATCGTTACCTGATTGTCCGCCGTGAAGGACTTGTTGTGCATGCGTCGGTTGAGCCGGGAGAAGTCGGACAGGTAGCTGAGCCAGCGCGGATTGCGCAGCGCGAAAGGGTTGAACAGCCGCACCTCGATGTTCGGATGCGCGTCGAGCAGGGCGAGCCTCGAGTCGAGGCCGGAGGTGCCGTTGTCGTCGAGGAGCAGCCGCACCCGCACGCCGCGTTCCGCGGCCTCCCACAGCGCCGCAAGGAGCAGGGTGCCCGACACGTCGTGGCGCCAGATGTAGTACTGCACGTCGAGCGAGCGCTCGGCGGCGCGAGCCATGAGCACCCGGGCCGCGAACGCCTCTCGCGAATCGCCCAGCGGATGGATGCCGGATTCTGGATGATGCGCCCTTGCGAGGGGCTGTATGGCCGCGGCCAGCTGCGTTGCGCCCGTATCCACGAAGAAGGTGGATGACGTGCGGCCTTCGAGCGACGGCAACGACGGCATGAGTGCCTGGAGAAGCGCTCTCCCCGCCGCCAGCACGGCGATCAGTGCGGCAAGAGCGATGCCAAGGCGCCGTCTCATGGGATCAACTTGCCTGGCGTCATCCGCCGCCGGTCAGGCCGTGCAGTGTTACCAGGTTCGTACCTCTGGTTGTCGCACTGAAAAGCGAGGCGCGCGTATCGATCGGATTTTCGAGGTATCGAATCTGCATGGCTCTACCGTCCCTTGCTGGAAATGAAGAAGGTGCACTGCTTTGACGTGATGCCATTCAAGCGTCGGACATTGACAACTAGTTTCTCATTATGTAAACTGGTTGTCAATAGGAGGATAATCATGAATCCAACCAAGGCAGACAATTTAACCACCATCTCGCTGTCCGTTTTCAGGCTGAACGGCCAGCTTGTCGAATGGGGCAACCACTTCGGCGAACCGCACGGGCTGACCACCGCGCGCTGGCAGGTTCTCGGGGCCATCGCCCTGGCGCCGCAGCCTCCCAACGTCCCGCAGATTGCCGCAACGATGGGGGTGACCCGGCAAGGCGTCCTGAAGCAGGTCAACCTGCTGGCCGATGAGGGTCTGATTCAAGCTTTGCCCAATCCCGCGCACAAGCGCTCACCGCTGTACGCGCTCACCGAGACCGGCCAGACCACCTTTGACGCCATCGACGCTCGCTTGAACGAGCATGCGCAAAAGCTGGCCGTCGGGTTCACCGCTGTCGATCTGGATGCCGCCGTTCGGGTGCTCTCGGCACTGTCTCAGATCTACGAGAACGAACTATCAAGCTGAGCACATTCGCCCCGTCGCTATGAACAGGAATTCCATATGTCTTTAAAGCACCCGTCGGGTTTTGTCTCGAACTATCAGTCATTCGCCGTTGCCGTCCCGCACCTGTTCCACAAGGTCGCCGGGGCCAGCATCGACACCACATGAAAAGGAGACTGTGATGCCAAGAATCATTCATCCGCTCGCCGGCCTGATCGCCATGCTCACGATTGCCACCTTCTGGCTCTCCACCGTCATTTCCGAGCTGTTCGCCTCCCAGGCGGTGGTGACCGCGGTCAAGACGGCCATCCCCTGGGGCTTCATCCTGCTGATCCCGGCGCTGGCGGCCACCGGTGGCTCCGGCTTCTTCCTGTCCAAGGGACAGCGCACGGGCCTGGTCGGCACCAAGCTCAAGCGCATGCCTTTCATTGCCGCCAACGGCCTGCTGGTGCTGATTCCGGCAGCCCTGTTCCTCGCCGCCAAGGCCAAGGCAGGCGAGTTCGATGCGACTTTCTACACGGTGCAGATGGTGGAGCTGATCGCAGGTGCAATCAACATCACCTTGCTGGGCCTGAGCATGCGCGACGGCATGGCGCTGACCCAGTGGCGGCGCAAGAGCTTCCTGCGGCCCGCGGCCACCCTTGCCGCCCGACTGACGGGCAGCAAGGAGCTCGCCAGGGACACGCTGGCGTTCCGCGTGAGCAGGCCCGGAAGCTTTCAGTTCGCGGCTGGGCAGTCCGTATACGTCACCATTCCCGATTTGAAGGAAGCGGACCGCAAGGGTCGGCTCCGGACCTTCTCCATCGCCAGCGCACCGCAAGAGGCCGAGCTGGAGATCGCGACGCGGCAGACCGATACCCGCTTCAAGCGTCACCTCGCGGCCGCGAATACCGGGGCTACCGTCCAGATCGAAGGCCCTTACGGCGATCTGGCATTACACGATGATGCGAATCGTCCCGCGGTCTTTCTGGCGGGTGGCATCGGCGTCACGCCATTCCGCAGCATGGTGCTGGATGCCGCGAACCGAGGGTTGCAACATCGGCTGTTCCTGTTCTACAGCAACCGCAGGCCCGAGGATGCCGCCTACCTCGCCGAGCTGCGTGAACTCGAGCAGAAGAACCCGCGCTTCAAGCTGATCCCGACCTTCACCGAAGGCAGTGCCTCTTTGCCGGATGGTGTCGTGGAGCACGGTTACATCAACGCCGAGATGCTCGCCAGGCACGTGGGCGACCTGGCCGCCCCGATCTTTTATGTCGCCGGGCCACCCGCGATGGTATTGGCGATGGAAGGGGTGCTCGAGGCTGCTGGCGTCGACCCGAAGAGCGTGCATGCGGAGAAGTTCGCCGGCTATTGAGGCGAATGCACCCGGAAAGAAGGAACGGCACATGAAGATCAAGACCAACGTCCTCGTGGGTGCCACCGGCCATCTCGGTGGTTTCGAGGAATGGCTGCGGAGTCTTCGGCAGCTTGGGCTCGACGTGCTGCTCAACGAGCATCGGGCCATTCGGCGGGATGATGTCCGCCTGGTCCTCGCCGGAGTCACCGACCCGGCAGCCCTCTCGCACCAGCAGGTCGAAGCGTTGTTCCCAGGGACAATTTGCCAGCATGCTTTGCTATGCGGAAAGCGCGCGCGCCAGCACGTCGAAAACCCGGGCGTCGGTGGACTGCGCAACGTTGAAGCGCAAGAAGTCACTCGCGCTCAATGACAGGCTGAAAGCATTGCCCGGTGCCAGCACCACCCCATCCTTCAAGCAGGTTCGCGCAATGCTTGCGGCGTCCATACCTTCCGGTAGCCGGCACCAAAGGTAGATACCCGCCTGGGGAACCAGCCAGGGCTTGATGCCCAGGGCATCGAGCCGGGCAATGGTCTTCACCCTTTCCGTTGCCAGCCGTTGCCGAACCGCCTCCATATGCTTGCGGTAGCCGCTGCCCGTCAATGCCATCAGCACCGCATCGGCGACCAGCCGCCCGCCTCCGAAGGTCGTGGCGATTTTCAGGTCAACCAGGCTTTCGATCCAATCCCTTCGTGCTGCGATATAGCCGCAGCGCAGCGAGGCTGAGATGGTCTTGGAAAAACTGCCAATCTGAATAACCCGCGAGAGGCCGTCAAAGGCCGCCAGTCTTGGCGCAGGACTGATCTCGAAGTCCGCCCAGATGTCGTCCTCTACGATCACCAGATTGGAACTGTCGGCGGCTTTCAGGAGCCGGTGCGCGGTCACTGGGGACAGTGTCGCGCCCGTCGGATTGTGGACGCCGGAATTGGTGATATAGAGCCGGGGAGAATGTTCCTTCAATGCGGCCTCGAACTGCTCCACATCCGGCCCGTTCGGTGTATAGGGCACGCCCACGGCCTGCACGCGATGCGCCTTGAGTAAGGCATGGAAGTTGAAATAGCAAGGATCATCCACCAGCACGGTGTCGCCGGGCTCCAGCAGGAAACGACAAATCATGTCGATTGCCTGCGTTCCCGACTCGGTCAGCATGATCTGTTCAGGAACCGCTTCGACCCCCGCGCTTGCCAGTCGCCGCGCGAGAAACTGGCGTAGCGCCGGATGGCCCAGTGGCGTGGCGTATTCGGTGAGTTCCAATGTGTCGGCGCGTGCCAGGGCACGCAGGGCACGGCGCACCCCTGTCTCATACAGCCACGCGGAGGGTAGCCAGCCGCATCCCGGTTTGAGGGTGGTGGCATCCGTTTCCAGCGATTGGCGAGAGATCCACAGCGGATCGACTTCCCGATCGAACCTGGGCCCGAGTTGCGCCAGAGCGAGCGGAGCGACCGGCCGGGCCACATAAAACCCTGATCCTGGGCGCGAAGCAATGACGCCTTCGGCCGTCAATCGTCCGTAGGCCTCCACCACGGTCGAAACCGAAACCTTCATGGCGCGGGCCTGGGCACGCACGGACGGCAGACGTGCCCCCGGCAGATCGGTGCGTGAGGCAATCCGCGATTGGATTTCCGCCATGACCGCCTCGATTCGCGTGCCGCTTCGTTCCACTTTTCCTCTCAACCGTATTGGTATTACATACATTACAGTTCTCTTGGATTGTACTGGATTGTGTCTTGCTTGATTTACTCCGTCTGGGCTCTACTGGATTCCATCAATCAAGGAGTTCACGATGGAAAGAGCAACGAGCGGTTGGATCAACGGATTTATCGGTGTGGCGGTTTTCGCGGGATCACTGCCTGCAACTCGCGTGGCTGTTGCCGACTTCGACCCGACATTCCTGACCTGCGCGCGGGCAACCATTGCCACCGTGCTGAGCCTGGCGCTCCTGGGGCTGCTGCGCCAGCCTCGCCCGAAGGCTACGGATTTGTCGTCCCTCGCCCTCTCTGCCCTGGGCGGTGTGATCGGCTTCCCGCTGCTGACGGCGCTGGCTCTGCAGCACATCACGTCCGCCCGTTCGATCGTTTTCCTGGGATTGCTGCCTCTTTGCACGGCGGTCTTCGCAGTGATTCGCGGCGGTGAGCGCCCGCGCCCGCCATTCTGGTTGTTTTCGCTCATCGGAGCGATCTCTGTTGTCGGTTACGCGCTGATGGGTGACGGCGAGGCTTCCCCGCAGGGTGACTTGTTGATGCTGGCAGCGATCGTTGTATGCGGTCTGGGCTACGTCGAAGGCGCGCGCCTCTCCCGCACGCTGGGTGGATGGCAGGTCATCAGCTGGTCGCTGGTGCTGTCGCTACCGATCATGCTGCCGATCACGTTGCTGACCTTTCCCGCTTCTTTCGATCATGTAGGCATGCCATCGTGGATTGGCCTCGCCTATGTGTCATTGTTCAGCATGTTGCTCGGCTATGTGTTTTGGTATCGCGGCTTGGCCCATGGCGGCATCGCGGCCGTCGGACAACTCCAGTTGTTGCAGCCCTTCATGGGGTTTGGACTGGCTGCGCTGCTGCTTCAGGAAAAGGTGAGCTGGATGATGCTGGTGGTCACGGTGGTGGCTCTGATTTGTGTCGCTGGTGCGAAGAAGTACGCCAAGTGAACCACCATGCCCTTGGCTCATGGGGCAACTTTGGGTGTTATTGCCATGAATGCTTGCAAACCGCTCCGAGGCCGAAGCATTTGGCCTCGTGTTCGAGCAGCGCCTTGTGCAGCGGACGCAAGGCGGCCGTAAGCGCATCGAGCTGAGCGTGATGGTCGGTCATGAGCGGTGTGTCCTCACTGATTTGCCCCCGGGTTTCGTGGAGACGATAGGGTTGAAGTGATGCTCAGATCGCGGCGCGAGGCCCGGCAGGCGGCTGCAACGGCGGCAACAGTGGCAGCACGAATTCGGCCAGTTCCTCCAGGACTTCATCCGCGGGCCGCACGCTGTGCCGCAGACTGAAGGTAACGTGATGCAAGCCGGCGTCGGCAAATGCGCGCAATTGCTCGATCAACGGCTGGCACCCGAGCCGGTAGCCCAGAAAGATCGGAGACGGCGCGGTGTCCGGATCGTCGGTCAGGTCGATGAACATCGACTGGGTGAAGGGCGAGAACGCGCCCTCGTCCGTGGACTGGACGCTGCGATTCCACATGTCGATGCGGGGCTGCTGCTGCGCCAACGGGCGGAAGTAGGTGACTCAGCCATCGAGATGGCGGGCGATCCACTGCCGGCTCTGCTGTGCGCTGCCGACGACCAACAGCGGCAGCCGCCGGCCGGTGGCCTTGGGCAGCACGTCCAGGCCCTGCAGGCTGCCGAAACGGCCAGAGAGCGCGGGATAGTGCTCGGAGGTGCTGTGGCGGATCACTCCGGTGTATTCGCGGCAAGGATCTGGCGGCCCAATCTTGCGATTTGCTGCACATTTGCAGTGCATCATGAGACCTCATACACAACAAGAAGTCCTTCACGCATGTTCCCTACCGTTCCCCGTTTTGCCGCCGCCTGTCTGGGCGGTGCGCTGGTTCTGGCGCTGGCTGCCTGCCAGTCCGAAGAGGCTGCTCCCGTTATGCCGGATCCCGTCGTCACGGTGCAGGCCGTGATGACGCAGCCGCTGGCACTGGAGCAATCGTTGCCTGGCCGCACGGTGGCCTGGATGGTCTCCGACGTGCGCCCCCAGGTGGGCGGTATCATCGAGAAGCGCCTGTTCACCGAGGGCCAGGCGGTCAAGGCCGGCCAGGTGCTCTACCAGATTGACGCTGCCAGCTATCAGGCTGCCTACGATAGCGCAAGGGCTACGCTGGCCCAGGCCGAAGCCGCGGTGCTGTCGGCCAAGCCCAAGGCCCAGCGTTATCACGAGCTGGTGGCGATCGACGCCATCAGCCAGCAGGACGCCCAGGACGCCGAGGCCACGCTGGCCCAGGCCGAGGCGGCGGTGCAGGTGGCCAGGGCTGCGCTGCAGAGCGCCCGCATCAACCTGGACTACACCCGCATCAAGGCGCCCATTTCCGGACGCATCGGTACCTCGGTCTTCACCCCGGGCGCGCTGGTGACGGCCAGCCAGACCGCGGCACTGGCCACCATCCAGCAGCTCGATCCCATCTACGTCGACGTGACGCAGACCAGCACGCAACTGCTGGCGCTGCGCAAGCAGATCGACAGCGGCGCGCTGAAGGCGGTGGACGGCAAGGTGGGTGTGAGGATCGTGCTGGAAGACGGCAGCACCTATGCACAGGAAGGCACCCTGGAGTTCGTCGGCACCTCGGTGGCCACCGACACCGGCAACGTCACGCTGCGCGCCGTGGTGCCCAATCCAAAGGGTCTGCTGTTGCCCGGCACCTATGTCCGTGCCGTGCTGCCCATGGCCATCAACGAGGCCGCCATCCTGGTGCCGCAGAGCGCGTTGACGCGCAACACCAAGGGTGAAGCCGTGGTGAAACTGGTGAGTGAGGCCGGCAAGGTGGTCGAGCAGGTGGTGCAGGTCGGCGAAGCGACCCAGGACCAGTGGGTGGTCACCGCCGGCCTGCAGGCCGGCGACCGGCTGGTGGTGGCGGGCGGCAGCAAGGTGGCCGCCGGGCAGGCGGTGACGGTGCAGGACGCCGTCGCGGCGCAGCCCGTGGCTCCGGCCCCGGCACGCTAGGAGTCCGCCATGGCGCATTACTTCATCGATCGACCCATCTTTGCCTGGGTCATTGCCATCTTCATCACCCTGGCCGGCATGCTGGCGGTGTTCACCCTGCCGGTGGAGCAGTATCCCGACATCGCGCCACCCAGCGTGTCCATTCGCGCCACCTATACCGGCGCTTCCGCCGAGACCACCGAGAACTCGGTGACCCAGGTCATCGAGCAGGCCATGACCGGTCTGGACAACCTGCTCTACATGGCGTCCAGCAGCAGTTCCTCGGGCAGTTCCCAGGTGACGCTGACCTTCGACTCGGGCACCGACCCCGACGTGGCGCAGATGCAGGTGCAGAACAAGATGCAGCAGGCCGAGCCCATGCTGCCCGACGCGGTGCAGAGCACCGGCGTCACCGTCACCAAGTCCTCGGGCAGCATGTTCATGGTCCTGGCCTTCACGTCCCAGGACGGCAGCATGCAGGGCACCGACATCGCCGACTACATGGTCTCGACCCTGCAGGACCCGATCAGCCGCGTCTCGGGGGTGGGCAACGTGCAGGTTTTCGGCTCCAAGTACGCCATGCGCATCTGGCTGGACCCGGAGAAACTGCGCACCTATGCGCTCATGCCCTCGGACGTGACGGCGGCCATCCAGACGCAGAACGCGGATGTTTCCTCCGGTGCGCTGGGCGCGCTGCCCGCCGTCGACGGTCAGGCGCTCAGCGCCACGGTGACCTCCCGCAGCCGCCTGCAGACGGTGGCACAGTTCGAGGCCATCCTGCTCAAGTCCGACGCCAGCGGCGCCGTGGTGCGCCTGGCCGACGTGGCCCGCGTGGAGCTGGGCAGCGAGTCCTATGCGGCGGTGAGCCAGTTCAACGGCAAGCCCGCCGCCGGCATGGGTGTCGAGCTGGCCGCGGGCGCCAATGCCATGGACGTGGCGGCGGCGGTGGAGGCGCGGCTGGCCCAGCTCAAACCCTTCTTCCCCACCGGGCTGAGCTACGACGTGGCCTACAGCACTACGCCCTTCGTGAAGATCTCCATCCAGGAAGTGGTCAAGACCCTGATCGAGGCCATCGCCCTGGTGCTGGCCATCATGTACCTGTTCCTGCAGAACTGGCGCGTCACCCTGATTCCGGCGGTGGCCGTGCCGGTGGTGCTGATGGGCACCTTCGGCGTGCTGTCGGTGATGGGCTACTCGATCAACAC
>CAZQGA010000040.1:0-11412 GCA_964592735.1 uncultured Chromatiaceae bacterium
CGCAGGTATTCGCCGAGTCCGGCGAGATCGTAGCCATCCGCTGCATTCGGCAGGCTCTTGAGCACGCCCGTGTCACGGTCGGACACCTCGATTGCGGCATCGCGCACGATAACCTCCAGATGCAGGCCCTGCGGAAGCTCCGGGACACTGGCGCTTGCCGCCGGGAGGTTGAGCTCCAGGATGCTGATCCTCGAAAACACGGCCGTGAAGATCAGGAAAAACACCAGGATCACCATCATGTCGATCATGGGGACGATGTTGAGATCACCCGCCCCATGACGTCGCTGATGGTGCCGGCGCACGCGCCGGACGTGCTTGGCCGCCTTCATGGCTCAAGCCGTACCGCGGGCCGGAACCGGATTGCGCGCCACGCCCGGGGCCTGCGGCTGGCCGGCACCCGGCGGCGGCACCACGCTGGCACCGCGCTCGGTAATCGTGTTGAGGAATTTCACCGCGCCGACCTCCAGGCTGTCGATGAGCGCCGTGGTCCTCGCTTCCAGGAACATGTGGCTCAGGAGCAGCGTGATAGCCACGACCAGGCCGCCAGCCGTGTTGTTCATCGCAACCGAGATGCTCGCCGCCAGGAGGCTCGCCTTGTCCGCCGGATTGGCCGTGGAGATGGCGCTGAAGGCCGCGATCAGGCCAACGATGGTGCCCAGCAGGCCCATGAGCAGGCCGATATTGGCGAGGGACGCGAGGTACGGGGTGCGCTTGTCGAGCCGCGGGATGATTTCCAGCAGGCCCTCCTCCATGGCCTTCTCGACATCGTCACGACGTGAGCTGGCGCGAGCGCGTGACAGCCCGTAGCACAGCATGGTGCCGAGTGCGGATCCCGACTTCTCGGCGACCTTCATCGCTTCCTGCAGGTTGCCGGCCTTGAGGCTGGGCGTCACCTGCTCCCAGGCCCGGCGATTTTCCGCAGCAGCCTTCGTCAGCACGATGGAGCGTTCGATCGCGATGACGATGCCGATGACGAACACGGCTGCCATCGGGTAGAGAAAGAATCCGCCATCGCGAAAGAACGCAACAATGAATGAATAGATTTCCATGTCCACAACCTCCTGGTCGAATTCCTGCACGGAAGCGCCTGCATCCGTGCCCGCATCCGCAAAACTGCCGGCAGTGCGCTAGCGCGCCTGCCCGGCTCCGCCAACCCCCGCAGCCGGCGCCGCATACAATTGATGGAAATAGCGCATCTGTCGGCGAAACACTTCACGGTCCACGGGTGAGAGGGCATCGTCCACCAGGCTGTTGAGCGGCCGGCCGGCCGGTTCCCCGAGCCCCGAATCCTTCCAGGGGACGATGTAAAGCACCTTGGGCAATTCCTGGTTGCCGCGGATCGCTGTCGCATCGAGATCGAGCCGATCGGGTCCTTTCCTGGCCGCAGCCGCAGTGGAAGCTGGCGCTGCGCCAGGCGGCGCGGACTGCGACGTCGCCACCACCTCATCGGCGCGGGTCGTGCTACCCAGACCCAGACACAAGGCCGGCGCCAGCACCAGGGCCAGGCAGGTTGGCAGCCAGCGGCTTGCCACGAGCCTCACGACCTGCCGCCTTCCAGCTGTGCAGAACGCTCCACGGGTCGTGCGCGGCGCTTGAGGTCTGCGATCCATTTGTCGACATCACCGCCGGCAGGATCATCGGCAAGCAACTCGCGAAAGCGCGCGTACTGGTCGAGCGCCAGCCCGGGCCGCTGCAGGTAGATCTCATACAGCACGCCGAGGTTGAAGGCGGCATCGGCATAGCCTGGATCCACCGCAAGCGCCTTGAGGTAGGATTGCTCGGCGTCGGCAAACCGGCCCTGCTGGCGCTGCACGATGCCCAGGGCATTCCATGCGGGAGCACAGCGCGTACAAACGGCGACCGCCTGCTCCAGCAACACGCTGGCCGGTGCCAGCTCACCACGGCGCGCCTGGACCAGGGCCAGGTTGATCATGGGTCCGGCATAGGCCGGGTACTGCACCACCAGCGCCTGCAGTTGTGGCCCGGCCTGCGCATCATCACCCGCGGCCAGCGCCGCCACGACCCCGGCAAAGCGGGCCTGCGCAACCGCATCAGGCCCGGCCGCAGCGACGTCAGTCACCTGCCCCCCCCGCGGCAGCAAGCCACCGCAGGCCGTGACGCTGGCTGCCAGCACCAGCAGCAACAGCCGGGGCCGCCATTGTTCAGTCGATATCGGCCACATAAGGCTCGCTCCTTTCGCTGCGCGCGAACCGCGCCGGACTCAGCACCGCAAGGCGCGCAAAGCTGCGGCGGACCCACTCGTCATAGAAGCCATCGGCCGCACGCCCGGCATTGAGCCCGTGCAACTCGATGGCCTTTTCCTCGAACGGAAAGGCCTGCTCCTCGAGCAGCAACTGGTATTCCTCCTGCTCCTCGGCGCCCATGCCAGCGGGCTTTTCCGAGTCGAGGACGGCACGCCCGAGTGCGGCGTAAAGTTCAGCCGTCTCGAAGGTAGCTGCCGTGGTGACATCTGCAACGGTGTAATCCGCCGCCCTGCCGTAGGCCGCAAGCGCCAGCTCCAGGCGCTGCTTCTTCACTTTCAGGCTCTTCGCCAGGGGTGCGGCCAGGCGCACCTCGAGGAAGGCATCCCGCAGCGGCGTGGCAAGCTCGAGCGTTGCACGCGCCGCCAGGTAGCGGCTGCGGTCAGTGCGCATTGCTCCGGCAGCAGCGTCCGCCGTGATGATCTCGCCGAGCCAGCGGCGTCGGCCACTGGCATCACCGGCCAGTTCCACCAGGCGCGCCCTGGCCTCCTGGGCTTCGGCGAGCGGCTGCGGGAAGCGGGCGACCCGCTGTTCGTGTGCCCGCTGCTCGGCCGCCTGATCGCCGGCCAGCCGGTAGAGCTCAGCGGCACGGGACAGGGCTTCACGATGTACGTCGTCGCCCAGGCTCACCGTCGCGGCAATGTTTTCGAACTCCCGCGCGGCATCCGTGCCGCGGCCCGCTGCCTCCAGCGCCACTGCCAGCTGCTGGGTCACATCGGCATTGAAGCGATGGTCCGGGAATTCACGGCGAAACCGCTGCAGGACATCCACCGCCCGGGACCACTGCTGGTCAGCCACCAGCAGCACCGCCGCGTCGTACAACGCATTCGGCCGTGTCGATGCCCCGGGTGCCGCCTCGCCAACACGGAGAAAGCCGGCGACCGCTGCCGCGTGATCGCCGCTCTGCTGCGCGGCCTCTGCCTGCTTGTAGACGGAGGCTGCGATACGTTCCTCCACCTCCGCACGCCAGGCGGCATCACCATTGCCGATCTGGCGCAGGTGCGTGTAGGCGTGTTCGGCGTCGGCGTAGCGGCCGAGATCAAACTGGCCATGCGCCAGCACCGTCCAGGCCACCCGCTCGAGGGCAGGCTCTGCCGGCGGTACCCGCGTGGCGACTGCACCGGTCACCCGGACGGCACGCTCGAGTTCGCCCTGCTTGAAGAGATCTTCCGCAGCATGCGTCTGCACGGCTGCCGCCTGCGGGTGTGCCGGGAAGGCATCGGCAAACTTCAGTTCGTCCTCGATATACGCCGCATGCCAGGCCTGCAGGGCATCACCGGCGAGCGACTTTTCATGCTCCCGGGCCGACAGCAAGGCTGCGTAGCCCGCTTCCGCAGCCTGCGGATGGTCGCCGTAGCCATAGGCGGTGCGCTGGTATTCGATGCTCGAGGCTGCAAAATCCCCACCCTCGAACAGGATTTCCGCCAGCAGGAAGTTGCGCTGTGGCGACTCCGGATCGTCCGGGAAGTACGCAAGGTAACGGCGATACCAGCCGGCTGCCTTCTGGTAGGCGTCGGCAGCATGGGTTTGCTGTGCCCGGTGGTGATCGTAGCCCGCCAGGTCAGCCAGGCTGTCCTTCAGGTGCTGCACGACCATCGGGCGCGATGCCGGCGCCGCATCGGTCCAGTAGGCACTGTCGAGCCCATAGAGTTCGACGTACTGCGCCTTGGCATCGAGCACCTTGCTCGGGAACTTGCCGGCCCCATAGGCGGTGATGACCCGCGCCTGCAGATAAGGCGAACGCGGATGCACCGGCTCGCGCACGACGAAGCGGCGATAGGCGTCGGCGGCATCGCCATAGCGCTCCTGCGACAGATACAGGTCGCCGAGCCCGCCATAGATCACGTCGGCGAAGGACACCTCGCCGTGCCGGTCGAGCAGCGCATCGATGCTCGCCATGCCGTCGATCTGCAACACCGACAGGCTCATCGCGCGCAGCGCATCATCGACCAGCTCACGCTCGGCCTTGCTGAGCCCATCAAGCGGCTGCTGGTCGCTCTCCCGGGTAACACCGGCCAGGCGGCGACCGAGCACGGCGAGGAACGGTTCCAGGCCCTCCTCGTAATCGCCAAGCTTGAACCGCGCCCAGCCCTGCTTGTAGAGCGACTGTTCGTAGAAGGCACCGGCATCTCCCGCCGCGATGACGGCGGCGTAGGCCCGCTCTGCTCCGGCGTAGTCACGCAACACGAAAAGGCGCTCGCCGCGACGGAACTGCGCCTCGGCAGCCACGGTGCTGCGCGGATGTTCCCGTACCAGCTGGTCGAGTACGGCAAGGGCAGCATCCGGATTGCCCAAGCCCTCCTCGGCGCGGGAGAGCGAGTAGAGCACCGTGTCTGCCCGGGCACGACCCGGAAACTCATCGAGGTACTGGCGATACAGGCCGGTGGCATGACCAAAGGCATCCCTGCCCGCAGCGGCATCACCAGCCGCATCCGCCTCTTCACCAGCGGCGAGATAGAGATCCGCCAGCCGCCGCATCGACTCGGCACGCATGTCCCCGGGTGTCGACGGCAGCGCGAGAAACTGCTGGTACTCTTCGCGCGCGCGCGTACTGCCGTCGGGCACGGCCTGGCTCAATTCAAGTTCAGGTGGCTTCTTGCGCAGGCTGCTGATCGTTGCATCTGCGCCCCGGTCACCGCCTGAAAACGGCCAAAGCCCGGCGGCCACGACGATGGAGAGGCTGAGTGCCGCAACCGTCATGGCGCAGGCGCCACCGGTTGCACGACCGCCGCCTGCGTTGCCGCGGCCCGATCGTAGATGGTGGCCAGCGCAAAGCGCGCCTGCACGCGGTAGCTCGCCAGGCGCTCCTTCTGGGAGCCCAGTTCATCGACGATCATGGCGACCAGCACGCCTTCCTGCCGGTGCAGGGTCGCTGCCACGGCGGCCTGCATGGCATCGATGCGCGGCGTGAGAGCAGCAATCCGCCCGGCAAAGCTGGCAAAGCGCCCGGGCTCAGCCACGCGAGTGCCCTCAATCGCGGCGCGCCGTGTGGCGGCTGTCGTCAGCTCTGCGTCGATGACCTGCAGCTCACGACGTTCATGCCACGCCCGCTCCTTGAACCCTGCGTCGAGGCTCCAGAGCATCACGCCCTTGAGCAGCCGGTGGCGGTTTCGCAGGTCCGCATCGGCACTGGTGAAGCCCGGATCAGCCTCGATCGCAGCAAGGCGCTGCCACTGCTCCTGCTCTTCTGCAGTCGCCAGTACCGCCACATCACGGCTGGCTTCCGCCCCCTGCAGCCGTGCTGCCAGTGCCGTGCGCCGGTCCTGCAACGCATCGAGATCCACAGCCGCAAGACGGGCCTGGGCCTGTGGCAGCCGCCCGGCAAACGCTGCTTGCCGCGCATCGACCATATCCGCATAAACCGCCAGACGATCCCGCCAGTCGTCGAGGTGCCGTGAGAGGGCCATGAGGTCACGGTAGTTCTTGAAGCCTTCCTGGAAGGCGTGGTCGGCCATCAGGAGATAGAGATACCGGGAATCCTCGCCAGCCGGCACCGCATCAAGGCGCCAGTACCAGCGCCCGAGTTCGGGATCGTCGTCCTGCAGAAGCGCGGGCAACAGCGCACCGCCACGCGCGCGTCCGATCGCGCCGTCGAGGCGGCCCATCTCC
Organism: uncultured Chromatiaceae bacterium; assembly: GCA_964592735.1. Taxonomy (GTDB): domain Bacteria; phylum Pseudomonadota; class Gammaproteobacteria; order Steroidobacterales; genus QUBU01. The sequence goes on from CAZQGA010000040.1 coordinate 5,871, forward strand.
GTGTCGAATGTGGCGAGCGCCTGCTGGTAGCGATCCACCGCGGACCCATGCGCATCGAGTCGGCCGAGCGCATACGGCACGGCCAGGAAGGACTCCTGCACGGCACTGTCCAGCAGGTCGCGCTCGATCAGGTCGAGCCAGGGCACCAATGCCGCACGGTAGTCTTCTGCAGCCGCATCGGCCCAGCCGACGCCAAGAAGCGCCTTGCTGGCAAACGGGCCGTGCAGCCGTACCCGCTCGAGCACGGGACGGGCCCGTACCGGATCGTTCGCCTGCAGGTACGCGTAACCCAGCGCGAGGTTGGCCTTGTCCCGCAGGTTCTTCTGCTCGGCCGTCGCCGCCGACAGTGTGCCGACGCGATCGAGCAGTGCCGCGCCGTCATCGACCCGCTGCATGCGGACCAGTGCGACACCGAGGTTGTAGCGGGCATAAGCGAGCCAGCTGTCCGGGGCCTTCCACGCAGCGAGTACGCGCTGGGCACCGGTGAAGTCGCCTTTGACCATGTAGCACTGGGCCACCAGCATTGGCAACTCAGCCCCGAGCGCCTCGGGCAGGCCGCCGCCGATACGGCTAAAAGCGGCGAGCGCCTCGTCGAAAAGCCCTCGCTGGTAGCGCAGTTTGCCGACGTAGAACCAGGCCCGGTCATGCACCGCTGCATCGGCCGGGCTGGCGAGGAGCCGCTCGAAAATCGCCTCGGCACGGTCATGCTGGCCGTAGGACAGGTAGAGGCCGCCGAGCAGCAGTTCCGCCTCGGCCTCGTGATGGGGCACGCGATTCTGGTCGCGCGCTGCCAGCAGGTGTGTCAGCGCCGCAAAGTCATCCTGCCTGTAGAACTGGAACAGTGCCTCACCGTAGTAGAGGTCGTGCACCACGGTTCCCGCCACGGGCTCGGCAGCCCGCGGCGCGGCACTGACGGCAAGGCCGCCGACGAGCAGCAGCGAGGTCAGCCAGTCACGGAACTGCGGCGGACGGCGACGCACCGGTCATTCCCACTCGCGGACCATGAACTCGGGCTGCATTTTGCTCGCGCGGTCCGAGATGGCGAGTTCGACGAACTTGGCACCGATGCCTTTTTCCAGCTGCAGGGTCGCGCCACGCCGGTAGTCGCGCTCATGGCTGCCTTGCCCCGTGAAGATCGCCACCAGTTCGTGCTTACCAGCCTTGAGGTTGCCGAGGTACAGCCGATGCACGCCGCCGCGGTTGAGCGCCTGCGCCTCGCGCTCGGTGTAGAGGTACTTGCTGACCGGCTTGCCGTCGAGTGTGAGCTGCACGGAGTCGAGCGCGAAATATTCACCGACATCCATGGAGACGAACACCGCCACCTGGGTGTTGGCCGGGAAGAGCAACTCCTCCTCCAGCATGAAGAGCTCGCGGTTGAGATCGAGCACCTCATCCTTGAGGACCTGGACCTGCTGGTCCATGACCTGGTCCGTCCCGCCTTCGGCAGCGGGCGCATTGGCCGTCGCGAGCGCGCTCGCCAGCACCAGGGAAGCCATCCACCACCACGTGTCTTTCATCGGAGCCATGACTGCCGCCTTCTGTCGGGGGAACACGCTACTCGGCGAGCAGCGTGCGAATCTCGCGGGCCAGTTCTGCCTGCGAAGCCATCTCGCCGTTGCGGTATTCACGGCGCAGACGGCCACCGCGATCCACCAGGACGAGTGCCGGCAATCGGCCAATGGCGTAGAGGCGCCCGGCTTCGCCATCCGGATCGAGGAGCACCGGGAACGCACCGCCCGCGCCGACCGTGATCGGGGCGGCTATCGCCGCATCTTTGTCAAAGCTGACAGCGATGACGCTCAGGCCATCCGGGCCGAAGGACTGCTGCAACTGGCGCAGCTCCGCCATGTCATTCCGGCAGCTGCCACACCAGCTCGCCACGAAAGTGAGTGCCACGACTTCGCTGCGGTACTCGGAAAGACGGATGTTCCGCCCGGCGACACTCTTCAGCGCGAAATCTGGCGCCGGGCCCTGGTCGCTGGCCTCGGTGGCCCGGGCCACGAGGAATACGCCGGCAAGCAACGCCACCGCCAGCACAAGCCGGCGCCCACGCGCACGCGCGCTGAGGGTCTCAAAAGAGCGGTCCATCGCTGCCATCTGCCTGCGTCCCCGGGTTGGCCACAGGGTCAACCTGCCCGGGAGAGGGACGCGACGGCAGCGCACGCCAGGGACGGCGGGCGACTGGCCGGCAACCCCGCTATCCGCGCATCCATCGCAAGGACGCACGGACCGGAGGCTTTGCGTCCCCGCCTCGCAGCGGGTTTGCCCTCGGAATCTGCGGGATCGCGGCTGCCGGCCGATGGCAGGCGCAGTCCCGGTGAAAATCTTCGCAGGCCGTGGACGTAATTCCCGTGACGGGCTTCACCCTTCGGCGCGCGTACGCTCCTGCCCAGGGGTTGCGCAGTACATAACGTGCCGCCCGATCAGGGCCGCGGCACCGGCGACGCTTGCGTCAGTCCACCCGGAAGACGCCTTCCGCCCCGACAGTCATGTTCTTCACGCTGTGGTCGACAAAGGCGTACGTGCCCGGTTCGGTAAAGACGATGTCGAAGATGCTGCCCTGGCCCGGCCCGACGGAATACGTCGAAACGTCCCGCAGCACGTCCTGGAAATTTCCGGCGGGATAAACGCGGTCGAAAATGCCACCAATGACGTGGAAGGAACTCCAGCGGTTGGGACCGGCGTTGACCAGATAGATCCGCACCAGCTCGCCGACCTTCGCCGGCAGCGGATGCTCGTGATACTGGAAGGCAACGCCATTGAAGACCACCAGATCGGGCCTGTCGGTGATCATTTTTTCGTAGTCGGGCCCCATGGTCGTTCCCGAGAAGCGCTGCGTGTGCAGTTCGCTCTGCACCAGCACGTATTCCACGGCTGCCGGCGGCAGCGGCTCCGCCGGATCGATGATGATCGCTCCGTACATGCCGGCAGCCAGGTGCAGCATCATCGGATTTGTGCTGCAGTGATAGACGAAGGCACCAGGCACTTCCGCCTTGAAGGAAAATTCGACCGTCTCCCCGAAACGGGCATTGGCAAAGGCCCGGTTGGGTGCAATTTTTGCGGAGTGGAAGTCGATCGAATGCGGCATCAGCTTGTCCTTGTTGGTGAAGATCACCTTCACCGTCTGCCCCTGCCGCACGTGGAGCGTCGGTGCCGGTACCATGCCGTTGAAGGTCTTCGCCTGGAAAGTGATGCCACTGGCGATCTGCACCTCGCTGGACGACGCTTCGATGCGAACTTCCACCGTATCGCCGGTGCCGAGCAGGGGCGGCAGCAGGGCATCCCGCGCCGATGCCAGTGGCTTCATGTCACTGATCATCAAGGGGTCGGGGGAAGCCGGGTGGCCCAGGTGCCATGAATTGGCAGCAGCGCTGATCAGCACCGCGAGCACCACCGCCAGCAATCCGGCGAACGTCCTCTGGACAAAGCCATTGCCCCCGTCCGCCACACCAGCCGGCTCAGCGGGCTGGCCGCCGAAGCCGGCCAGCCAGTGCCACCCCGGCCACTTTGCGAGGAGGACGTTATCCATGCTGAACCATTGCCTGATCCGCAGTTTGTCCGCAGCCATCAGAACGATGAACAGCAGGATGTAGATGACGACCGAGCTCAGTCCGAAGGACTGCAGAGAATGCGGCGGCAGGTAGCCCTCCGCCAGGGTCCAGACCGGAATGCAGGCCAGGATTGCCAGGATATACACCGTTCGTCGTGCGAAGCCGGCCAGCAGGCCGAACGCAATGATGGCTGCGACGATACGGCCGAATGCGGCAAAGAATGCCGCGCTGGTCGACATGATGCCGGTCCAGATGCCAAACCAGATGATCAACACGCCCGGCTGGCTGTTGAGGACAGCCTGGTGATAGTGATACTGCAGATGCGGAGCAAAATCAGACGACCAGAAACGGAGCGCCACCAGGCCCCACAGCAGTCCCACCGCGATGCGCAGCGCCGTAAAGATTACTGTTTTCCAGGCCACGGATTTCGTCGTCTGTGCTGTGTTGACCATGAGATTGTTCTTGTTCCAGTGGGTGGGCCGCCAAAATCACCGCCGATGCCGGCGGAGATAAGATGAGTATATTGCACAGCTTATGGAGTTGCGACGCCTGCAACCGCATCAACGGCAGGCGGGCACGCCAGCGGAGAGCAGAGCAACCCAGGCACGGCTTCGGGCCAAAGTGCCGGCACCTTCACCTACCGCCCCGATGCCAGCCCCTTCGAGAAGCGCACGCGGTGCTGGGCATCGACGACGACGGCTTCGTAGCCGGGTACGGATGCCACGATGGCGAGGCCCTTGTCCGGGCCGAGGATGAACACGGTCTTGGTGAGGCCCTCGGTCATCACCGCGTCGGGCCCGACGATCGTCACGCTGCGCACGCCGCCAGGCGACTTGCCGGTGCGCGGGTCGATGATGTGGTGATAGCGCTTGCCATCCTCGACGAAGTAGCGCTCGTAATCGCCTGAAGTGGAGATGGCCTCATCGACGAGTGCAAGACGGGTCACGAGCTTCTGCCCATCGTCCGGATCGCGAATGCCGACGATCCAGGGTGCACCGTGATGGTCACCGAGCAGGCGGGTATCCCCGCCGGCCGTCGCCAGGGCATGCTCGAGGCCGGCTTCGCGCAGCAGGGCGATGACCTTCTCGACGGCATAGCCCTTGCCGATGCCACCGAGGTTGATCCGCGTGCCGGGAACGGTGAAGCGGATGGTCTGCGCGGCCGGATCCAGCACTACATGGCGGTAGTTGATCTCCGGCAGGCGTGCAGCGATCTCCGCATCCGTCGGTTTGACGTGCTTGTGGTAATCATAGAGCTGGCCAACGCTGTCGAAGGTGATGTCAAAGGCACCTTCCGAGAGCACCGAGATCTCGAGGGCCCGCTTGACCAGCCCGTAGAGTTCGGCGCTGACCGGCACCGGTGCCTCGGCGGCATGGTCGTTGACACGGGAAATCTCCGAGTCCGGCTTGAAGGTGCTCATGCCGGCCTCGATGCGGTCGAACTCCGCCATCGCCTCGGCGATGAGCCGGCGCGCCTCGGGCTCGCTGTCGTGCCAGACCTGCACGTCGATGCGCGTGCCCATCTTGACCTGGCTGTCGCTGTACCAGTCCGCATGCGCTGCCAGCGGCAGGCCCAGGGCGAGCCAGCCGGCAATCACCAGCCACTGTCGATTCAGGATCTTCATGCGGGAAGCGCCGGCAGCCTGCGGGACCGTCAGCGTACTCCAGCGCGGGGGCTCAGAACCAGACCGAGATGAACAGCTGCAGGACGTTGGCCGAGAAGCCGTAAAACGGTTCCGCACCCACAGCCAGGCCACTGCCACGGATGTCACGGAAGTCGTCGTAGCTGAACGTGAAGTGGTCGTACACCAGGTTGATGGTGCCTTTGTCGAGCAAATCGGTGAAGCGGATCGGCACTTCATAGCTTGCGGCAAGGCGCCAGACCTGGCTGTTGAAGGTGCTCAGCTCCTTGTCGCGGGCGAGAAAGTTCTGCGCGTCGAGATAGGGGAACAGGTCACTGTAGAAGTCCGCGGCATCCTGGGTGTAGTACCG
>CAZQGA010000041.1:0-11192 GCA_964592735.1 uncultured Chromatiaceae bacterium
GCAGGCCTGCCTCGCCGCTGTCCAGCGTTTCAGAGCCGATGTGTGCACGGTCCTGTCCGGACTGCAGACGGTATAGTTCGCCCGCCTGCGGCGGGCGAAAGCCGCGTGCCAGGCTGCCGTAGGCGGTGAACCCAGGGGTGATGCGCCAGAGCACGCCGAGGTTTGGCGCCAGGTTGAGAAAGCGGTCACTGCGGTCCGCCGGGCGGTTGAAACGGCAGGGCGCCGGAATGCAGGCGGTGCCATCCGCACGCGTGTTGCCGTCGATCATGTGGTTGTCGTAGTCGTAGCGCATCGCCTCGGTGCGCAGGCCGAGTTCCGCCGACCAGCGTGTGCCGAGCGGCAGTGCCAGCTGCGCGAACAGGCCCACGAGGCCGCTCGTGGCGTCGTAGTCGTAGTGTCTGCCGGGCGGCACGCTGCCGAGGCCTGATTCACCCGCCTGGGTTTCCTTCAGGTAGCCCTGCGCCAGTTCGAGGTCCAGCCCCCAGGTGAGCGTACGGCCCCCGGTGAGAGTCTCGCGCCGTGTCGCCATCAGGCCGGTATTCCACTGGCCGTTTTCCTCGCGCGGCTTGCCGGGGAGGAAGTGCTGCAGGAAGTCCATGCTGGAACGGTGCAGCCACACGCGCAGGTCCGTACCCGCCAGCGGTTGTTCTGCGGCGGGTATGAAGCGCAGATAGAACCGCTCGCTGTCTGCCTTGCGGTAAGCCTCCGGGTTGAGGTTCCCGCGGCGCAACTGCCGGTCCTTGTAGGCGTCGTGGCCGGTGATGAAGCCGGCCGATTCCTGGTCGAGCCAGGTGCCGGCAAGCCCGGCTTCGATGACGCCGGCGGTTGTCGTGCGGGCGAGCTTGAGGAAACCTTTCGCCTGGTCATAGCCGGCGTCGGCACGGAAGTCGCCATCGTGGCTGTAGAGCAGGCCGGCGACGGCCCGGTCATCGCCAAGCTGTCCACGCCACCGGCTGCTGCCTCGCCAGTAATCGTGCGGGCCGGCCATCAGGCTGGCGGAGGTTCCTGCCGGGCCCTGGGTGTCTGGCAGCAGCACATTGAGCGTGCCGTGCAGGGCATTGGCGCCATAAGCGGCCCGCGATGGCCCCCGCAGCACTTCGATCGTGGTGGCCTGCTCGGTCAGGATCTCGAAGAGTTCATTGACGTTGCAGAAGCCGGCGGGCCTGACGGGAATGCCGTCCTCGAGCATGAGGAATGCACCACAAGAACCGGGACCCGTGAGTACCGGCGAACGGATCGCCGGCAGGCTTTCCTGCTCGGCGCCGCGTTCGAGCCAGGTACCGGCGGCCTGCATGCCGAGTTCCGCAGGGTGTATGGCGCCGACAAGATCGATGCGCGCAGCGTCGATCCTGGCAGTGTTGCCGATCAGCTCCAGCGCCGCGACGGGCTGGCGGCTGGCGGTAACGACGATTTCCGGCACCTGCGATGGGGTCGTGGTTGCGTTGGTTGCTGCGGTGGCGAAGTGCAGCATGAGCGTCGTGATGGTCATGTAAACGCAACGCAGATGATCGGCTGACATGACGCGTTCGGGTCGTGGTCCGTCCTGGAGGTGGGCTGCAGGGTATCAATGAATCCACCCGGTCTGTCAGTCTTCTGTATGAGGGATTTTGAATTTTTCGCTGAGCTCGGGGACACTTGCCCGGATGCACGGTCATCGACGTAAATCGCTGGACAGCGCAAGCCGCCCGGTATTGCGGGTGTCGGTCATGGCCAGCCGGTCGCCTGGTCTGCTCCGCTACGATCTCGGCATTCGTGGTGGTGCTGCGCGTGACATCGCGGATTTTGGCTGTTTTTTTGAAGTGAGTGGCGATGTCGTGCCGCCGGTCGTGGATCGGCTGGATTTTGCCGTACTATCGCTGCTCTTCTTCGCCATGCACCACGATGTCGACCTGCACGTCGAGGGTGCCCTGTCGCGTCGGTTGCTGGTGAACCTGGAGGAGTTCCAGCGGGCCTGGGTCAGCTGGCTGCCGCAGCGCTACCAGCGCATCCGGATCAGCTGTACTGCGGAAGAAGCCGCATCCGCTTCATTTGTGGGGCAGCGGGCAGTGCTGGCGTATTCTGGTGGCGTCGATGCGACCTGCGCCATGCTCGATCAACTCGACAACCATGAGGAGCACGATCATTACGAGTTGGCCGCGGCCGTGCTTATCCTCGGTTTCGACGTCGGTCTCGGCGAAGCGGCGGGCCTGGCTGCCACCCGTGAAGCAGCCCGGGCTATGACGACGGCAGTGGGCGTGCCCTTGAGCATCGTGCGCACGGATATTCGTGCGCGCCTCTCCCACGAGTGGCCGGATGAGTTCGGTGCGGCAGTGGCAGCGTGCCTGAGCGTATTCGCACCGGTTGCGCAGGCTGGACTGATCGCCAGCGATGGTGATTACCAGTTCGACAATGCCGCGCATGGGTCGAACATGATCACCAACCCGATGATGTCGGGTGACGGCTTTCGAATCGTCACCGTCCTCAATGCGCTCACGCGTACCGAGCGGGTGGCCCGGGTTGCTGCCGAGCCGGCGATCGTCGACCACCTGCGCGTCTGCTGGGAGGGAAAAGAACACGGCTGGAACTGTGGTGTCTGCGAGAAGTGCATGCGCACCAGGCTCAATTTTCTTGCCGTTGGCGCGCCGGTGCCAGCCAGCCTGTCGCCCGCCCCGGCTGTGCGCGACATCCTGGGAATCGTCGCGAAGGACTCGAGGAAAATTGACTACCTGGCGGAAATCCTGCGGACCGGGCAACAGGTATTGCCCCGGCCGATCCGGATGGCGCTGTGGCTGACAGTCGTAAAAAACCGGCTGCTGCGGCCTTGGCGGCGCTGGCGCAAGCTGTGCCGGGCGTTCCTGCGCCGGCTTTCCGGCCGGCCGCCCCGAAGCAAATGACGCGCCATAATGACGTGAATGACACGGCTGGCCATGCCGGCATCGGGCAGGTTCATGAATGGTTTCGATGCGCTCCGGCAGTGAGTGAGGCTTCCCCAAGGCTTGCCGTGGGTGCAGTGTTGTGCATCAGCCTGCAGGACAGGGCCGACCGGCGCGCTGCCCTGCTCGAAGAGTTTTCTCCGTTTGGCCTGGCGGTCGAGTTCGTGAGGGTGGAGCGTGATGCGGAGGATCCTGAACGCGGTTGCTACCGCTCCCATCAGCACTGTGCCGGACTGGCTGTCGAGCGCGGGCTGCGGCGGGTACTGATCCTGGAGGATGACGCCCGGCTCGATGCCTGGGATGCAGCCAGCATCAGGCGCATCAACCGTTTCCTGGCCCTGCGCCGACCGGATCTTTTCCACCTCGGCGGCATCGTCGGGCGCATGTGGCGCATTCCCTTTCCCGGTGTGGTGCGCTGCCGGCTGACTGGCTGCCATGCCTATATCCTCTCGGCACATGCCTGCCGCTGGCTGGCAGCTACGCCCTGGGCGGGTGAGCCGGTTGATTCCGTGCTGCCGCGGGTTTTCCACGGCTTTGCGGCGTATCCGATGCTTTTCAGCCAGCAGCCGGAAGACCAGGTGTCAAGTGACCTCGCGGCCCACCGCCACCAGAGGCTTGCCGGTGCGGCGGCCGTCAAGGATGAGGCGTTCTGGCAGCGCAATCGTCAGGCCCAGCATGAGTCCGTGCGTCGCAACTGGCTGCGCACGCTGATGCTGCGCTGGCTGTAGCGGGAGAGCTGATGATGGCTGGTGTGGCGGTGGTTTCCGCGTTCAATCCCGACAACTACGGCATGTACTCCGTGGACCTGGCTGCACAGCAATTTTTTGCTGATCTCGGCATGCCCGTGGCCCAGGTGGTTACCCAGGGGCCCCGTCGTGTGGGGCGGCTGCACTTGCGGCTGGTTCGCACGGCGCAGGACCTGGCCGCTTTCGACACGGTCGTCTACTGGGGGGACTTCCTCAACAATCCTGTCTGGGGCGAGGACGATTACAGCACGCGAGAGGTGAAGCGTGGCTGGTCCAGTACCCGGGAAGCGGCCCTCGCCAGCTGGCGTGAACTTTATCTCGATCTCCGGCCGCGAGCGCCGGGCACGCGTATATTCGTCGTCGGGGGATGCTTCCTCGGTGCCGACGAATGGATGGCCGCGAACAGTGATGCGGGCTTCACTGATTTCCTGCGCGGCGCCGACCGGGTGCTGCCGCGGGATCCGTCTTCGCATGCACTCCTGCAACGGCTCGTACCGGAAGCTCGCGTGGAAGCCGGCATGGATTGTGCCTGGCTGCTGGATCATCCGTCGGCGTCAAAGCGCAGGCAGGCCGATTATTTTGTCTGCTTTCTGGGCCGGACGCTGCGGGGTCAGGGACGCAGCTTGCTACGTGACCTCGCCCGGCAGAGCGGCCTGCGCCCGGTGTGGATTGACTGGCTGAATCTGGACAAGCCGCGTTTCATCGCCGACTGGCGCTTCCGTCAGCTGCACCGCCTGATCGCGGGGGCCCGCTTCGTGGTGACGGATACCTACCACCTGCTTATCAACACGCTGGCGCGTGGTGTACCGGCCATCTGTCTGCACGATGGCAGCCAGTTGCGCCAGGACGGCACCCTGGGTGACCACAAGAAAAGCCTGCTGATGACGCAACTTGGCCTGTCCTGGCTGCTGGTCGACGTTGCTGCAACCGCCGATATCGTTGCTGCCATCCGGCAGCGGGGCGAGGCTTGTGCAGGCGGTGAATTCGCCACTGCAGCGCGGGATCTCATGGATCGGCGCGACGGCTACCGGCGGCGCCTGCGTGAGCTTTTCAAGCCCGGGGAACTCTGGTCGTCGCGAAGCTGAGGGTTACCGGTGACAAGGCCTCTACACGCTGGCCCTGTCGGTATCGTGCACGGGGCTCCTGACGCTAGCGCTCGATGGGCTCCAGGATCACGGTTGGCTGGTCGCTGTCGCGCGAGTAACGATGGCGTGCAGCCATGTCGTGCAGCGCGTCGTCGCGCTCGATCCGGGTTGCATACCAGTGCTCGGCATGCCAGCCGGCATCGACGAGACGCGTGAACGGATCGTCCTGTGGTGCGGTGACGCGGATGCCGAAGCGTCGCTCCACATTTGCCGGCCCCGTGGCGTTGTTGGGTTGCGAGAGTTCCAGGGTCATCGATCCTCCATCGCCCGGGTGCCTTTCCCGAGCCAGCCACGAAGTGTGCGGCCGAGTGGCTGCAAGGTCCAGCGCCAGGCCCGGGCCGCGAGGCTGGGGGAGGCGAGCAGGCGGCGTTCGCGTGCACGAAGGGGGTCCGGGCAGTACAGGCGCTTGTGCTTGAGAAGATGGCGCAGGTCTTCGCGGGCCATCAGGCGAAAGAGGCGGCCGCGCGCGGGATCATGCCAGGCCAGCTGGAAATCGATCAGCGCGGGTGCGCCCGCTGGTGTCACCAGCCAGTTCGGCTCGCGGGCGAGGTCGTTGTGAGCGATGCCGCGGCGATGCATGCGGATCAGCAGGTGCAGTGCCGCGCGGAAATAGGCGCAATTCCGTGGTTGAGCCTCGCGCATCGTGGTGCCGCTGATGGCGGTGCGACGCAGCCGGCGCCCGTCCCAGTCGATGAGTGCCGGGAAACCGCCGAGCCCGGCGAGCACGCGCAGGGCACGCGCCTCACGGGCAGCGAGCCAGCGCGCCACCGGGCGTGCCCACCAGCGGGCCTCGCCCGTGTCGCGACAGGCGACGGCTGGGTCGCCGGGAACCAGGCGGACGGTACCGAGGATTGTGGTGCTCTGTAGGCGCATGGCGGCGGCAGGTCGGGGAACAGACAGCAGATGGCGTCCTGACAGCGTAGCGCTGGCAGCAGGAAAATGCTGTTCGTGGGGTGTCCAGCGCCCCGGGACCTGGAGTGGCGGCGCACATGTAAAAAAAGCGGCCCGGGCTTGAAGCAACGGGCCGCAATGCGGAGGAAATCTTGCCGGGCGTGGGCTAGAAGACGCCCTCGACGGCCGGCGGGGCAGTCGTACCGCCTTCGTCGATGCCGTAGGTGCGGGCGCCGGCGGGTGCTGGCGCGATCATGTCGGTATCGGCTGCCGCCGCACGGCTGGCGCCCTGGCCGGGCATGGCCGGGGCGATGGCTGCCAGCGTGTCGATGAAGCGGCGGCCCGAGACCGGTGCCGGGATGCTGGTGTCGGTGAGGATCTTCGTGGGGCTGCGCTCGCCCCGGTAATACTCGCCGTTGGCATCACGGTCCATCGACAGTACGTTGCCATCGAGGGAGATGCCGGCAAAGAATCCGCGGGTGCGGGCGTAGGAGTAGATCTCGCTCTGCATCTGCAGGTCGGTGGCGGCACTGGCCTGGCGGCCGACCGGGCCGGCGGCGATCGAGGCATCACCCCCCAGGGTGATCTTGCCGCTGGAGAGGCCGTCCAGGGCGCGCTGGGTCTTGAACACCAGCACCAGGTCCGTCGACTGCAGGCCGGCCTGGAAACCGATGCTGCCGCCAGCAATCTGCACGAAGGCCGGGTTGCTCCACTGGCCGTCGGCGCGGCGGGCGACGACGATGCCCTTGCCGTAGGTGCCGCCCAGGAACAGGCCGCCCTTCATCACACCGGGGATGACAGCCACGGCGTAGGCGCGGTTCAGCAGGGCTGGTGGAACGGCGTTTTCGGGGATGCGCTTGAGGTCCTGGAGGACCTGGGTGGCGTTATCCACCCGATAATCGAGATCGGAAGCCGTGGCGACGTTGCTGATGGCAGCGCAGGCCAGGGCAAGCAGGATGGCGGTCAGTCTCGTCATGTGTCTTCCCTCCTTGGGTGATCTGCTCGCGGACCTTCTTGACGAGACCTTTCGAGCGTTTACCTTAATCTAACCCAAATCATGCTCTTATAGAGGAGTCTTTGCAATCGAAGTTAAGGGACTGGCCTATGTCCACGCCCGATCAGGGGTATGGCGGAGGGACAAAACAGCCCGGATGCGGCGCGGCCGGTGCCATTGCCCTGCCACTGATGTGCAGGCGGGCGCGTTGCCGCCGGGCAGGCCAGCGACGCAGGCCGTTGGCCTGGCCGATCCGGGTCAGGCGATCGGATTGAATGCGGTCAGCGCATCACGCAGCGCCGGTGGCCCGAGGCCGTGCATGGGAAACTTCGTGGCGAACTGTCCCTGCTCGCCATGCAGCGCCATGTAATTGAGTGCCACGGTTTCCACCAGGAGGTTGACGTTGTTGGCGGCTGGCGTGCCGGTGGTCTCCACCGAACCCTCGGCGCGGAACCAGCCGAGCTGCTGGTGGCGTTCCGCCGGCCGGCCGTCGCCGGTGAACAGGCTGGGGCGGCCACCCGGGTTGTACACGAGGAAGAAGCTTGCGGCGGTGCTCTGGTCGTCGCCAGTCCACACGCCCTTGCCGCGACCGTTGGCGGAGTTGTCGAGCATGCCGTTGGAGTTGACCGAGCCGTCGCTGAGCACATAGAGCATCAGGGGCACACCGACACGGGCGGCGTACTCCAGGCACGCACCCATGCAGACGCCGGCGCGGAAGTCGCGCAGTTCGCCGGTGGAGCGGTCACTGGTGTGATAGTCGAAGCCACCCATCGTGATGGTGCCGGCGCCGGCGTAGCCGTTGATCACCATCTTCATGATGGCGGCGGTCTTGCGGAATTCGCCGTCATCCGCGAATTCAGCGTCGGAGAAGATGCCGCTCGCGCCCTTGATATCCGTGTCGAGTTCGGGATTGAGTGCCGAGGGATTGCCGTAACGCTCGGTGATGGAGGCCGACTTGATGTAACCACAGCGCACCAGGTCCTTGATAACGGCATCGGTGCTGACCTTGGTATTGACGCGGTCGAGCTTGCTCTTGCTGATGCGCGCGATGGATTCCATCACGGCTACGGCGTCGTTTTGATCCAGAAGCCCGACCAGCTTGCCGGTGTCAACGAGGCCGGTGACATCGCTGGTGCGGTCGACCTTGGTGGGGCGCACGGTCGGGTCGACCAGGGCGGGTGGCGCCATGGAATTGCCGCCGGAGTCCGAACTCTGCGAACCGATCAGCGTGAGCAGTTCGCCATCGGCGCCCGCACGCCAGATGGCGTACATCGGGTTGTGCGGATTATTGCCGGTATCGTTCTCCGAGCGTGCCGGGATCACTGCGCCGTTGATGGCGGCCATGGTGCCGGCCGTGAGCTTCGCCTTCATGCCGCGCAGGAAGGCGCTGTCACTGTGGAAGGCCAGGCCAAGGGTGGTGTCGATGAAGCCCGCGGCTGCTGCCGGGGTCATGTCGCCCGGCAGGCCGAGCTTGCCGTAGCCGGAGGTGGCCAGAAAATCCATCTGGCCGCCCTGCTGGCCCACCAGCACATTGGAGCCGGCGATGTTGGCGCCACCGGCGAGATCGAAACAGATGAAGGGGATCTTGCCGGCGCCGAGCGTGGATACGCCGCAGGGGCCGAGCAGTGCCTGGATATCCGGCGAGAGCGCGGCACGTGCCGCCCTGGGATTGGCAAACAGGCCGAAGATGCCCGAACCGAGCAGCACGGTTCCGCCCCGTGCAAAGCCCTGGGCGATGAATTCCCGGCGGGTCAGCGGCCGGCGATGGTCCGGGTGCCGCAGCGGTTCGTCCAGGCCAAATTCCTTGCGATTGCGCGCCATGATCCTTGCCTCGTTCCTGCCTACTGGACCAGCATGCCGGCGCTGCCGAGCGCTGCGGCACAACCGGCCTTCACGACCACGGCGGTACGGTCTGCGGCGCAACTGCTGCCGCAGGCCGTGAGCCGGTCCATCAGATTGTTGAGTTCCGCTTTCATTTCTGCGGCTGGTTGCGTCGACAGATTGTCGTTCAAGACCCGCGAAACCAGCGGATCGAGCACCAGGTTGCGCTCGGCGGGCGTGTCGAAGGCCTGGCCGGCGGGCTGGCTGAAGTTGAAGCCTGGAAAGAACGCGGTGCGCAGTGGCACGCTGTCCACCAGCGCGTTGCAGTACTCGATCGCCAGCTGCGCCACGCCGACCTGGTGCGCCGAGAGGAAGCCCTCGATGTTTTCCACGGCCGGCAATTGCTGCTTGATCGTGGCGTAGGTCTGCTTGACGCCCGCCGCCTGGGTGCTGACACCGGTGATCTGCGCCATGGTGGCGTTGATGTCATCGAAGATGCGCACGCCGATATCCGGCTTCGGTGTGCCGTCGGGAGGAGGCGGGGGTACGACCACCGCCGGCTCCGTGCGCACGTCGGTGTGGGAGCCGAGCACCTCGAAGGTGAGGAAGAATTCGTCGGCGTCGGGGCCGAGATTCAGCGGGATAACCGTGCCGATGCTGCCCAGGGACTGGCCGGAGGCGCCGATGGTGGTGTCGAGATTGACGTAGGCCTGCCCGACCCTGGATTCCACGCCATTGATGCCGATGCGCATGCCTTTCACGGGGATGTTGAGTGCCGGTGGCGTATCGGACAGCACGAGGAACACCGGCTTCTGGAACAGGTAGGCATAGGTATCGAACCGCGAGGCCTCGAACATCACGTAGCCCTGCGGCACGTTCACCAGGTTGGCCACGGAAAAGAGCAGGAAGTACTTCTCGCCAACACCGGCGGCCATGTTCTGCCGGATCTGCGCCTGCGTCAGCGCGCGGTTGTGGATGGCTACCAGGCGCAGCACGCCTTTCCACTGGCGGTCACCGGAGACCTCATTGCCCAGTACCAGCGCGAAGGTATCGTTCCAGTCATTGAGGTTGCCACTGCTGGCCGGATCGGCATTGCCGCTGTACTCGCCATTGACGTAGATGCGCCGGCCATTGACCGGGTCGTAGGTGACGACAACATGCTGCAGGCTGGCCTGCAGGAGTTGCGCTGCGTCGGCGGTGGCAAGCCGCGGCTCGCCGTTGCCGTCGCTGGCGGCATTGCGATTGAAGAATTCGTAGCTGTAGCGTGTCTGGCCCAGGGTGAAGTTGCGTGCCGTGGTGCCGGCGGAGTAGCTGACGATGCGCGCATCCTCCTGGGTGACGTTGCCGGGCGCCACCCAGGCCTCGATCGTGTACTCGCCGGTGGCGCCAATCAGGGTATGCAGCTTGCGGCTGGCCGAGGTCGAGCCTTGCGCCTTGCCTGACTTGATGTCGATGCCCCAGCCACCCACCCAGCTGACGCCGCCGGAGAGTGTCAGGTTGATCGCCGGGTTGACGCCACTGGTATCGAAAGCCGTGCTGCCGCTGCCTTCCTTGAATTCCCAGAGTGCGATCTGACTGGCTTCGTGGCGATTGCCGCCGCTGGCTACCGTACCGTCCTTGAGCTGCAGTGCCTTGCTCACCACCAGATTGGCGGCGACACCGGTGACGGGCACCTGGGCGGCAAACGCCTCGATGGCGGCCTGCATCTCCGCGGCATTCGCCGCGCAATCACCCCAGCAGTTATGGAACTCGTCGCGCAGGCGCATGACGAGCCGCGACTGCTCTGGGTGATCGAGGTCGATCCGGGCCCGGGCGGCTGCGTACGCAGTGGCAAGCCCGGGGTCGGCAAAAAACGGCTGCTCCGGCCTGGTTGCCGTGGAGCTGTGGCACTGCGCGCAAAACACGGTAAGGATCGGTTCGTGGAGCAGCGTGCGGAACAGCGTCGGATCCGCGGGGAAGGCGCGGCTCTGGCCGACTTCCTTGAGAACTGGCGGCTGGATCTGGATCTGGCGTGCGCCCACGGCACCGGTGGGATTGGCCCAGTTCTGGATCCACTGGGCGATGATGTCGGCACAGGCACCGAGGCTCGCGCCATCACCGCCGAGCCAGCAGTGGTGCCCGCCAGCCACCTTCTGCACCAGCAGTGAGGCGGACGGGTCGTTGAGGTTCACCGCGGTGTTGGCGGCTTCGTAGGCGAGATTGATGTCGTCCGTACGCGCAAACATGGGTGCCTGGTCGCCGGCCTTGTGGCAGGAGCCGCAGTTGGCGAGCGTGCCCTCGCGCACATTGCTCCACAGCGCCGTCATGAACGCCTGGATGTCCGTCGTCCGGGGTGCCGGGCCGCTGTAGGCAGAGGCACCAGGGCCATGACCGCCGAGGTCGGGGTTCGACGTCACGTCAGCACCGCCACCGCAGGCGCTGAGCAAGAGGGTTGCGCAGGCCACAAGCAGCGCCTGGCGCAGGGGTGCGGGCACCGAACCGATGGCAGAGTGCAACTGGCTGGGCTTCATGGTCAGTCCCCCTTGCAATAGGCAGCGGTCTCGGCGAACACGCGCTTGAGCTTGTAGCCGCTTCCCTTGAAGGAACTGACCGTGGACTCCACCTGGCCACGATCGGCGGCGTTGACCGGATCGCGCAGGCAGACGTTGCGGAAGACCTTCTGCACCTGGCAGCGTGCGAAGGC
>CAZQGA010000042.1:0-10771 GCA_964592735.1 uncultured Chromatiaceae bacterium
ATGTTGAAAATGTAGGCGGCTGCTTACTCGGTGTCAAGACGTGGCAACTAACAAACTGCTCATTACCGCCGATATGTGACGATAGGGCGAACCCTCGCTGTGCCCGCCAACGGCGCTGCTACCGGCTGGCGCAACCCATCCCGGCGTTGCGGCCCACCCCTCAGAGGTGTGCGACGACCTGGTCCACTTCCGCCGGGCTGCCGATGATCACCGGCGTGCGCTGGTGGATACCCGTGGGTTGCTGGTCGAGGATGCGCTCACCCGGCGCCGACAGGGCCTTGCCGCCCGCCTGCTCGACCAGCATGGCCATCGGATTGGCCTCGTACATCAGGCGCAGCTTGCCCTTGGGCGCCTTGGTCGTCGGCGGGTAGAGAAAAACGCCGCCCTTGAGCAGGATGCGGTGGACGTCGGCCACCATGGCGCCCGCGTAGCGGCTCGAGTAGCCGTTGCGCTGCGCGTGGTCGAGATAGGCCTGGTAGCCGGCCGGGAAGCTCAGCCGATTGCCTTCATTGACCGAGTAGCTCCTGGCCTGCTCCGGGATGCGTAATCCTTCTTCGACGCGGACGAAGGCGCCGATCGCCGGATCGAGCACGAACATGTCCACGCCCCGGCCGATGGTCAGCGCGAACACGGTCGATGGCCCGTAGAGGATGTAACCCGCGGCGACCTGCTGGTTGCCCGGTTGCAGCAGCGAGTCTTCTGCCCGCGGCGCGCGCCGGTCGTGGCGCAGGATGCTGAAGATCGTGCCGACTGCGCCGCAGACGTCGAGGTTCGACGAACCATCGAGCGGATCGAAGAGCACGCAGTACTTGCGCTCACCATCTTTCTCGTCGCGCAGGATCACCGGCTCCTCATTCTCCTCGGAGGCGACGATGGCCACGCCCTCGCGCCGTCCGAGCGTGCCGAGCAGGATATCGTTGGCGATCACGTCGAGCTTCTGCTGCTGTTCGCCTTGCACGTTGCCGGAGCCGACCGCACCGAGCACGTCGGTGAGCCGTGCGCGGCGCACCTGCGCGGCGATCATCTTTGCCGAAATCGAGAGCGCCGAAAGGATCCATGAGAGCGCTCCCGTGGCCTCGGGGTGGCGTGACTGCTGGGCGAGGATGTGGCCCTGCAGGGTGACAAGGTCACGGATGGCGGGGGACGGACTGGACGTGGCAGGCATGGCATACCCAGGCTGGTTGTTGATCGGAATGGCTAGCTTGTCATGGCGATGGCAGCTGCGCGAGGGCTGCTCAGCGCCAGCGGTTCTCGCTATCCAGGTAGCGCTTGGCATCCTTGAGGTCCTTCGGCAGCTGCTTGCTGAAGAGCCCTGGCGCCTGGCGCGGCTGGTAGGCCGCGAAGGCATCTGCGTAGAGCGCCAGGTGCAGGTCCGGGATACGGTGTGTCGCGCGGTATTGGGCGAGCGGCAGCCGTGCGATGACGTCCTGCTCGGCTTTCGACCCTGCGCTGGCCAGCGCTTCGCCGCCCGGGCCGTAGATTGTGGTACCCCCCGCACGCCCGTTCGGATCGTCCATGAAATGCGGGTTCCCGGGCGAGAGCGCGTTGTTGACGATCACCGAGTACACGCGGTTGTAGCGTGACACCATCTGGATGTCCTCGGCGTCGAAGCCACCGGAGGCGGTGCGGAGCAGGATCTCGGCGCCCTTGAGCGCCATGACGCGGAAAAGCTCCGGCTCGAGCTGCGTGGAGGAGGTGGCGAGGTTGCCGATGTCGGTGCGGTGCACGGGCACCAGGGCATCGCGGCCGTACATTTCAACGTAACGGTCCAGCACGTTGTAGACCGTCGTCGTGATCAGCTCGAAGTCCGGGAAGACGCCGACGATGTTGCGCGCTTTCCAGTCGCGCGCGACGATCTGCCCGTCTGGCCCGATGATCGAGGTGATGGAAAGAATGTGCCCTGGCCAGTCACGGTCACGGGCGTAGGCGCCGAACTGGATGTAACAGCCGTACTGCTTCGCCCTGGCGCTGATCGCCTCGGTCTGCTCGCCCGGGATCTCGATCGCTAGCCGCTCGAGTTCGGCGCGATCCCACATGTCCCAGCCCTGCAGCGGGAACTCGTGGAAACAGAGCAGATCCTTGCGCCCGCCGAAGTACTGGGTCTTGTCGATCAACTCCAGCATGTGCGTGAGGTTGTCGCGGATGCCTTTCGCCGGCGATTTGCCATCCACCGCACGGATGCGCGATTGCACGGCCGATACCGTCACGCTGTCCTGGCGCAGCGGCACACGCGCGTAATGGCGGCCGTTGGCGGGGACCGAAGCCGTGCCCTGGCTGGCTGCCGTGGCAGCTCCTTCCGCTGCACCAGCAGCGCTGGCAACGCCGGCTGCGCCGGCGGCAGCCAGGAAGAGGCGGCGGGAAAGGGGGTTGTCTGTGTTCATGGAATCGTCCTTCGTGGTCGCTCAATGCTGGTCATGGTTTCGTTGTCGGGTGGTCGCGCGGGTCAGAGGGGTTTGGCAAGGCTCAGGGCTACGACACCGGCGATACACAGCCAGAGCACTGCCAGCACCCCGGTTGCCTGCAGGCAGGTGCTGCGCACGCGCTGCTCGGTCGCTGGCGCAGAGCCTTCCCGGGCCAGAACCTGCCAGGCGCTGAAGAAGGCCATGAGCGCGAAGCGGATGCCAAGTCCGCAGGCGACGACTCCGGCGAGCAGCACGAATTTCCAGGCGAGCCAGCGCGGGAAATGTGCCAGACCGAAGCTCGTCGCGCTGGCGAGACCGGCCAGGGCAACGACGGCGAGGTAGCGCAGCGCCCGGTCGGCAGCCGCCAGGCGGGCTCCGGCCGGCCGCTTGCGCCAGCGGTGCGTCGCCTCGACGAGCCCGAGCCAGGCGACGGCGCCCATGCCGGCGACCCATGCCGTGGCCGTGCCGCCGGGGATGTAGCCGAAGAGCGCGAGCAGTGCCGTGCCCAGTCCCGCCTGCAGCACCAGTGCATAGCGGACGTGCTGGTCGACGTCCATCACATGGTCCATCAGCCGGTTGCGCTCGACGAACGGCATGCCGGCGGAGAAGGCGACGTAGCGGTAGGTGCTGTTGATGACGAGCTCGGCGCCGAGCCAGTAGCCGACCACGACAATATGCGCGAGGAGCAGGGCAGCAGGCAGCATGGTGTCAGCCCGGTGGTTCGCCGGTGGCATCGCGCCAGCTGTTGACGAGATCACGGAAGGGATGCAGCTGCATGTCCTCCCACAGGCCGGCCCGGAAATAGGGATCATCCTCGATCATGCGGCGGGCGGTGGCCGCATCGGCTGCCTGTACCAGCAGCATGGCGCCGCCCGGCTTGCCGTCGGCCTCACGCAGCCAGGGCCCGGCAAGGCGGATCGCGCCCAGATGCCGGTTGATGTGTGCCATGTGTTCGGTGAGCAGGCGGCTCCTGATTCCGGTGTTGTCGGGGACGTCGCGCAGGGTGATCAGGAAAAGTGTCATCGGAGAGCGCCCCCTGTTGCCCGCCTGGTGTCAATCCCGCAACGGTGGCAGCGGCTGGCCCTGCGGGATGAACTGTAGCGAGGCGCCGTTGTTGCAGAAGCGTTGGCCGGTGGGTGCCGGGCCATCGTCGAAGACGTGGCCCTGGTGGCCACCGCAGCGGGCACAGTGATACTCGATACGCGGCGTGCGCAGCTTGAAGTCGTGCTTCATGGCGAGCCGCGCCGGATCAATGGGGCGGCAGAAGCTCGGCCAGCCGGTGCCGCTGTCGAACTTCGCACTGGCCTCGAACAGTGGCAGATGGCAGGCGGCGCAGACGAAGCTGCCGGCTTCCCTGACGTCGTTGAGCGGGCTGGTCCAGGGCGGCTCGGTGCCCTCCGCGAACAGCACGCGGAAACGCGCGGGCTCGAGGATCCGTTCCCACTCGGCCGCGCTCTTGCTGACGGGCGTGACGGCTTCGCTCATGCAGGATTGCCGGCTGGCGTCAGTGCGCCGCGGCCTTCTCCGCGACGATTTCGTCCAGCACCCCGAGGATGGCTTCCGGTGGCTGTGCGCCGGAGAGGCTGTAGCGGCCGTCGAGGATGAAGAACGGCACGCCGCTCACGCCGGCCTGGCGCGCCTGGCCGATGAGACCCTGTACCGTGTCCTCGTCCGTGCCATCGCGCAGGGCGGTGAGCACCTCGGCGGCGTTCATGCCGACCTCGCTGGCGATGCCGGCCAGTACCACGGGATTGCCGACATCCTCGCCGCGCACGTGGTGGGCGTGGAAGAGTTTCTCAGCGAGCAGGTTCTGGTCCACACCCGCGGAGCGCGACGCCCAGTACATGAGCACATGGGCTGATAGCGTATTGGGTGCGCGGGCCCCGGGGGGCGTATCAAAGGCGATGCCCTCGGCGACGCCAATCCCTTTCATTTTCTCGCGGATCTGCACGGCGCGTTCGGCGCCGAAGATGCTGGCATAGTGTTCCGCACGATCCTTGCCTTCGCGCGGCATGTCGGGGCTCAACTGGTAGGGGAACCAGGTGACCTCGACGGCGAGGTCCGGCCGTCCGGCGAGCGCCTGTTCCAGGCGCCGCTTGCCGATGTAGCACCAGGGACAAACGATGTCGGAGACGATCTGGATCGGGATGGGCTGAGTCATCGTCCGGGCTTCCTGGCGGGATTGTGACCATGGTACCCCATGCCCCGGCAGCCGGCCTTATAGTTGAGACCCGCTCCGGAGCCAGCCCTTGATCCCGATCCGCGACGACAACCCGCATTTCCTCACGCCCTATGCCGTCCATGCCATCGTCGGGTTGAACATCCTCGCCTGGGTGTTCGTGCAGGGCCTGGGCATGGAGCCGGCCCTGTCACGCTCGGTCTGCACCCTGGGCCTGGTACCCGGTGAACTCCTGCATACCCTGGCGCCCGGCACGCATGTCCAGGTGGGCCCCGGCATTTTCTGCGTCGTCACCGACACGGCGGACTGGCTCACGCCGTTCAGCCACATGTTCCTGCATGGCGGCTGGATGCACATCATCGGCAACATGTGGTTCCTGTGGATCTTCGGCAACAACGTCGAGGATTCCATGGGCCATGTCCGCTTCGTGGTGTTCTACGTTCTCTGCGGCCTGGCGGCCGCCGGGGTACAGGTGCTGGCGAACCCGGGCTCGGGCATTCCCATGGTGGGTGCTTCCGGTGCCATCGGCGGCGTGATGGGCGCGTATGTGATGCTCTATCCGCGCGCCAAGGTGGAGATGCTCTTCTGGCTGGGCTTCTACGTGGATACTTTTGCCATCCCGGTGTTCTGGATGCTGGGCTACTGGCTCCTCGTGCAACTGATCGGCGGGATTGGTGCACTGGGCGGTACGGGTGGTGGTGTCGCCTTCTGGGCCCACGTCGGCGGCTTCATCGCCGGTGCCGTGCTCGTACTGCTGTTTCGCGACCCGGTGCTGGTCGCGCGACATCCCCATTACGGCTGGCGTCGCTGATCGATCGTGGCGCCTTCGGCCAGCTGGATGAGCTGCCAGCCGGTGGTGTCATGGCCGAAGAACGGGTTGGCCTGGTCCGCGGGTAGCGCGAGCCTCGGCAGGCAGCGCTGCGCCGGGCTGCAAGCCTGCGGATCCGGCCAGGGCCAGGCGGTGGCCCGCATCGAGTGGAAGCTGATGTTGCCGATCTGGCTGGAGCGGGCCTGATGCACATGCCCGTAGAACACATGAACCTGGTCAAAGGGCTGGAGCAGCGCCTGGACTTCCTCTGCATCATCGGTCCAGAAATTCCAGCCCCGGTGGATTTTCTGCAAAGGGGCGTGGGAGAGGACCACGATGGGCGTATCCCGCCTCACGGCCTCGAGATCCCGCGCCAGCCATGCGCACTGTTCCCTGCCCACCAGGAAAGGTGAGCCATTCGGGCTCCCAAGGCGCGTCATTTCCAGCATGCGCTGCCTGGCGTCTGGCCAGCGGTCAAAGATCCAGTCCTCATGGGTCAGCACGCTGTTGAGCGCGATGAAGTGCACACCCTTGTGATCGAAGCTGTACCACTGCGGCCCGAAAAGCCGTGACCAGTGCGTACCGAGGTCGAGGTAATAGTCGTGCTCGCCCATGACGGGCCGGGTCTTCAGGCGCAGGGCCGAGAGGATTTCCGCGCCATGGTCCAGTTCGGCCTTTCTGCCAAGCTGGGCCAGGTCACCGCCAAATACGACGAAATCCGGCTTCGGCTCCAGGCGGTTCACCTCGGCCACCGCCTGGATCAGGTTGTGGTCCCGGCGGGATGCGAACGTGCTGCCCCGGATCTGCTGGATATGGGCATCGGAGATGCAGGCGAAGCTGAAGCTGGACTCTGCCCTGGCGAAGGTCGTTGCCACCACGGTCATGGGCAGCGAGCCGGCAACCGCCAGCGCAGTGCTGCCTTTCAGGAATGCCCGCCGGTCGGTGAGGGTATTCATGGGTTGGTCCTCGGACGGATCAGGGACAGTGTACTGGTCTCGCGCTGCCGGTGCGGGGATGGGTAGACTGTTGCCAATCTTCCCCACGGTGACACGCCATGACCGCTCCGCGTGCGCAACGCTTCGCCGTGGCCGCCGGCCTGCTGGTGCTGGTGGCAGGAACCGTCGTGGGCTGGGCACTGCGCTTCATGGTGATCGAGCCCGAGTCGCTGCACGCCGTGTGTGGGGCGCTGGCGCCACCCGCATGGTGTGCCCTGCGTGAGGCGCTGATTGTGCTGACCTTTCCGCCGCACTACGGCCAGACCGGCCTTGCGCTCGCTGTGCTCGCCTGGTTCACGCGGGGCTGGCCGGCGGCGCTCCTGGCGGTCGCTGCACTGCTGGTGGGGAGTGCGGGTCTCTATCTCTTCGATACGGGCTGGGCAAGCTCAGCCGTGCTGGCGGCCCTGCTGCGGCTGCCGCGGATCGGCGAGGAGCCTCCGGATCCGCGTGAGTTCTCCGCGTAGCGCGCCACCCCAGGGCAGGGCCAGCAGCAGACAGACGAGCAACCAGGCAAGTGACCCGGGATTGGAAGGCTCGAGCTGCCAGAGCCCGCAGCCGATGAGCAGCACGGCGAGCCAGGCTTCCTCGCGCCGGTCACCGCCGCCCGTGCGGCGGGCCAGCCGGATGGCCAGGGCGAGGGCGGGCAGTGCGAAGGCGGCGAGGGGGATGTCACGGTGGCGCGGTGCGATCGCCAGCACCATGCTGACCCAGGTCGCGCAGAGCGTCACCAGTCCGGCAAAGGCAGCCAGGCGCAGCGGTGCATTGCGCAGCAGGCTGTGCGGCTGATGCATGGCATTGCCGGCGGCGAGGAAGCTGGCCGGTGCGCCGAGGCTGTGCGTGCTGCCGGCGAGCGTGGTCCGCAGGACTCCCAGGCTGGCCAGCGTTGCTGCCCCGCCGAGCCCGGCGCCTGCCCAGCCCCAGGCACTGCGGGCCGTGACGAGCGCGGCTTCCCACTGGAACAGCAGCGCAAAAGCACCGGTGAGTGTTGCGGCGGTCCAGCCCAGCCAGCCCGTCGCCCGGAATCCGGCACCAGAACCGGCCGTGAGCAGCAGTGCAAACAGCAGGGCGGTTGCGGTGGCTTCGCTGCGCCACTGCGGGTGGCCAGACGCCGGGCCCTGCAGCGGAAACTTGGGCTGCCGGAATTCGTCGAGCAGGCCCCAGTAGCCGCCGACAGTGCCTTCAGCCGTGCGCTTCCACGGCTGGTCGATGGCTTCGATGAGGTTGTAGTGGATGCCGCGGCTGGTGGCGGCTGCAACGAATCCCCGCACGAAACGCGCTTCGTTGAGCAGTGATGGCCGGCCGGGTCCGCGCTGGCGGCCCGCCGAGGGCCAGCCGGTCTCGCCGATCATCACCCGGCTTTCCGGCCAGCGCAGGACGAATTGGTCATACGCCTGCAATACTTGTGTCACCGCGGCATCAACTGCTGGTGGCTGCGGGTCATCCCAGTAGGGCAGCAGGTGGATGAGCAGCAGATCCGCGGCCTGTACCACGGCAGGAGCCTGATCGATGAAATGCGCCACATCCGCATAAGCCACCGGCACCGGACTCAGTTCGCGCACCTCGCGGATCAGCGCTGCCAGCGTGTCGACGCTCATCTCACGCCGGAGCAGCACCTCATTGCCGACCACGATCGCCTTGATCGTCTGCGGGTAGGCGCCAGCCAGCTTGAGTGCGCCGGCGATCTCGCGCTTGTTCTGATCCAGGTCCGAACCGATCCAGGCGCCGAGCAGCACGTGCATGCCGAGTTGTTCTGCCGTGGCCACGACCTGAGGGGTATTGCCCAGGGGTGTGTAGACCCGCAGGCAATCCGTCCAGGCCTGCAGCAGGCGCAGGTCAGCGTCGATGCGCCCGGGTGTTACCCGGCCCGGTGCGTTTGCAGTACGTGAACCCGGTTCGAAGGGGGTATAGGACAGGCATTCCAGGCGACCGCCCGGTACGTCCGGCAGCAGCACCGGCGTGCCCAGCCAGCGCCAGACCAGCGCTGTCACCGCGATGCCGGCGGCGAGGGCAGGGATGAAGAGGAGGCCGGGGTGGCGCATCACATCATGATGCCGCACCCAGTTCGACGAAATCTCCCTTCTGCACGTCCCACTCGAACAGCGCCACCTGGTCGAGATCGTAGAACCAGGCGTGGAGTTGCAGGTCACCGCGTGCATGCGCCGCGCGGACCAGCGGGTAGCTCAGCAGGTTCTCGATCTGCCGGATGGCTACGGTGCGGGTGGCCGCATCGACATCGGCGAAGTCTGCGACCTCCCCGGCAATGGCGGCGGCATGCTTCGACCATTGGCCGAGGGTTGCCAGCTCCGCCGGAATCCCGCCGTGCCTGAGCGCCGAGATTGCCCCGCATTGGCTGTGGGCGCAGACCACGATCGTGCGGATGCCCAGCACGCCAACGCCGTATTCAACTGCAGCGCCTTCCTGCGGCAGGGCGTTGTTGCCCGCGGCAGGCACCAGTGCGCCAAGTGTACGCACGATGAACAGGTCACCGGGGTGCGTGCCCATGAGCATTGCCGGGTCGATCCGGCTGTCGGCGCAGGTGATGAACATCGTATGTGGATGCTGGCCGTCGGCGAGCTGTTCGAAGAGCGAGTCATAGTGTCCACGCTTCTCTTCCTTGAACCGTGCCAGGCCGGCAAGCAGGTGCGAGCGGGCCAGGCGGATCCCGGAGCGGCCGAGTACCGTGTCGAGCTCGCGGTCGTTCGTGGCCATGGCGTCCCTGAGTGCGCTGGCCGGGACGTGCGTGGCGAGCCGATGCGTGTTGGCATCGGCCCGCTCCAGCCGGTCCCGCACCAGCGTCGATGGGCCGAGAATCGCAGTCCGTCCGCCCCGCGCCCGCCAGTCGTCGAGCACGCCAACCACGCTGAGCGCACCATTGCCGTCCATGGTCACTACGCTGCGCAGATCCAGGACGAGTCCGGCTGCCGGGTCAAGCGCCGTGAGCTGCGTGCGCAGGCCGTCGAGTTCCAGTGCGGCAAGGAAGGTGATGGGTCCGCTGAAGCTGACCTGGTGCGGGGTCTGGATACCCGTGCTGGGATGCACGATCGCGCGCGTGCGCGTCATGCGGAACGCGGTGGTGGCAAAGGCAAGGCCGATGCCGAGAAGCAGGCCAGTCACCATGCCGCTGAAGATCATCGTCAGGATGCTGGCGGCAGCGATCCACAGCTCGAGCCTGGAGATGCGCCAGAGATCGCGCAGGGGTCGTGGGTCGAGCAGGGGCAGTGCGATGTAGACCGCGATCCCCGTGAGTGCTGCCAGCGGAACGAGATGCAGGAACGGCCAGGCGAGCAGCCCGGCGGCGGGCACCACCAGCGCCTGGACCAGCGCGGGCCGGCGTGAGGTGATACCGAGGCGCAGCCCGAGGGCAGAGCGGGCGACGAGCTGTGTGGCGGGGAGGCCATTGAGGAAAGCCAGTGCAATGGTGGCCATGCCATTGCCGACGAGCTCCTGGTCGGCGGTATTGCGCCTGGCCTCGCCCCGGTCGGCCTCAAGCCTGTCCAGTGCCGCGGTATTGAGGGCCGTGCCGAAACCCAGGACTGCCCAGAGCTGGAAGATGTGGCCGAGCAGGGGTGCCCACTCCTGGCCCGGAAGCGCTGGCAACCGTGGCAGCGGAAAATTTGTCGTTTCCTGCAACGTCGGCAGGTCGAGATCCAGCAGCACGGTTGCTGCCGTAGCGACTGCAATGGCAAGGAGACTGCCCGGGAACCACGACCGGATAAAGGCGAGGACGCCCAGGAATCCCGAACCAGCGGCGACACCGAGCACCACCGGGTTGAAGCCTGCGTTGCCGGTGGATGGGGTCCCAATGGCATATCCACCGAGGGCGTTCGGCAGGTGCTGCAACAATACGACCAGGCCCATTCCGAACACACAGGCGCGCAGTACCGACAGTGGCACGAGCCGGATGAGCCTGCCGATGCCCAGTGCACCCGTGATGAGTTGCAGCGTCCCGGCGACGAGCAGCGCAAACCCCAGCACGGCGGGCCCGTGGCGGGCAAGAATCGCCGATGCGAGCAGGGCACTGGTGAGGCCTGCGCCGGACAGCGAGATGCGCGTACCGCCAAAAAAGACGCAGAACAGGCTGCCGATGCCGGCGCTCAGGATCGCCGAAGACGCTGGTGCACCGGCGAGGGCCGCCAGGAGCAATGCCAGCGGTAGCATGCTCGCAGCGAGAGTCAGCCCCTGATTAACGTCAGGCCGGAGTCCCTCGCGGGTGAAAAGCAAACGCCAGCCGCGTGCGCTGGTGGCAAGGCCGAGGCCGTGTGGAAGAATGATCGAGGCAGTGCGGCTGGGGGGCATCGTGTGACTCTACCCCATCAGAGCAGCGCAGAGCGCGGTGCCGGTGTTGCGGTTGTTCGGTATTTTCGGCCGCTGTCAGGTGGCTTGTTGC
>CAZQGA010000043.1:0-10731 GCA_964592735.1 uncultured Chromatiaceae bacterium
CGGCAGAACTGGTGGGGCAGCTTGCCGGGGTTTTCCAGAGCAGTGGTGGCGATCTGTCGTCGGTGTACAGGGCGCTCATCGAAGCACCCGAGAGCTGGAGTGATGCGGGAGGCAAGTTCAAGACGCCCTGGGAATGGCTGGTTTCTGCGATGCGCGGACTTGGCATACGCGAGGCACGTGATATCCAGGTCGCGCCCATCCTGCAGCAGTTGGGCCAGGCCGTGTGGCGGCCCGGCTCGCCGGCTGGTTTCGATGATGTGGCCGCAAGCTGGGCCGGGCCCGATGCCTTGGTCCGGCGCGTTGAACTGGCCCAGCGCATGGCCACCCGCGTGGGGGGCCGCGTTGATCCGCGCGAGCTCGGCGCGAAGATCCTTCCCGGTGTGCTGTCTGCCGCGACGGCGCAGGCGATCAGTCGTGCGGAAAGCAAAGCCACGGGCCTTGCCCTGCTGCTGGTGGCTCCGGAATTCCTGAGGAGATGACAATGAATCTTGCGCGCCGCAGCCTTCTTCAGAACATGGGCATTAGTGCGGCCACCCTCATGCTGCCGCGCCTGTTGTTGGCCAATGCGTCCAGCGAGCACCGATTCATTTTCATCATCCAGCGCGGTGCGATGGATGGACTCGCTGCGGTCATCCCGCATGCGGATCCGGCCTATGTCAGCCAGCGCGGTGTGCTTGCCATGGATGCGGATGGTGCCATCAGGCTCGACGGGCAGTTTGCGCTGCATCCATCGATGGTAGAGATCGGGAAGATGTACAGCGCCAGGCAGGCGCTGTTCGTCCATGCCATTGCCTCGCCGTATCGAGAGCGTTCGCACTTTGATGGGCAGAATGTGCTTGAGACCGGCGGCGTTGCGCCCTATGCCATCCGTGATGGCTGGCTCAATCGCATGGTCACGCTGTTGCCGAATTCGAAGGACGAGGCGATTGCCCTTGCGCCGACGGTACCACTGGCGTTGCGTGGGGTGGCCGAGGTGACGTCCTATGCGCCATCTGCGCTGCCCGAGGCCACGGACGACCTGCTTGCCAGCGTGGCGCAGCTCTACGAGAAGGATGCGCAGCTGCATTCGCTGTGGTCCGCGG
The DNA here is from genome assembly GCA_964592735.1 of uncultured Chromatiaceae bacterium. Classification (GTDB taxonomy): domain Bacteria; phylum Pseudomonadota; class Gammaproteobacteria; order Steroidobacterales; genus QUBU01. The sequence goes on from CAZQGA010000043.1 coordinate 1,083, forward strand.
CCATGCAAGCCCGCGAGATGGCCGGGAGCGACCGTGGCAGGAGTGACCCGGCGAGTGTGGGCAAGCTCGCGGCCACCTTCCTGTCGAAGCCTGACGGCCCGCGCATAGCCATGATCGAAACCGGTGGCTGGGATACGCATAGCGCGCAGAATCCGCGCCTGGCAGTGCAGTTCAAGGGTCTCGATGGCTTGGTCGCGGCGTTGCGTGAGGGACTCGGCCCGGCCTGGTCGCAGACTGTGGTGCTGGTGGCGACGGAGTTCGGCCGGACGGTTGCGGTCAATGGCACCAACGGCACCGATCATGGCACCGCGTCCGTAGCGATGCTCATGGGCGGTGCGGTGCGTGGTGGTCGGGTGATCGCGGACTGGCCGGGGCTGGCGAAAGGCGCATTGCAGGAAGGCCGGGATCTGCGCCCGACAGCGAGCCTGTATGCGCTGATTCTGGGTGTGGTTGCCGAATCTTTTGCACTCGACAGTGGGTATCTTGCTCCAAGGTTGTTTCCCGCAGTGACGGCCATCCGGCCGATGACAGGTCTTGTGGCCTGAGCCGGAAGCGGTGTCGGTACTCGGGCTCGGTAACCTGCGAATAAGGGCGGGCAGTTCACCCAATCCAGGATTGACTGAGCCATCCCCGCAATTTTTCTTTGCTTTATGGCCGCAGAATCGATAGCCGGATGCGGCACTGGCTGCCCGGCCGCGCTCGAATTGCTTGACAAATTCGCTGCGGATCTCGCCAACCCGAATGCCGTGCGGCGTATGACGTGACGGGCGCCGGGCGCAAGGTGCGCCCGACGCCCGTCGCGCTGGTCACGACCTGGACATCACGGCCGCTGCTGGCCGTCGTGCTTCTGGCGGTAGATGCGCACGCTCTGGCGGTCGGCGGCGACCTCGAGACGTGCGCGCTCGCGCGCCGTGACATGGCCGTCCGCCTTGGCGTGCCGCTCCAGGCTGCGCAGCTGCTGCTGCCCCTTTACCAGGTGGCGGGTCTCCGGGCGGGTAAGGTCCCCGGATTTGACACCGTTGACGATGCGGTGCGCCTGGTGATGCTCGCGCTTGTCGAGGTGCGGCGTGTTGTCAGCGGCCCAGGCCGGCGTACCCGCAGCCAGCAGGAGTGTGACGGTGGTTGCGATGAAGGGGATCTTGCGGCTTGACATAAAACTGCTCCTGAGATGGGTCTGTCCCGCCTATCAACGGGGCGGCTCAGGAATGGTTGACGGCCACAATCTCTCAGCTTGACTAAGCTGTATATGAGATATAAAGTCACACATGTGGTAGTTCCAGACCGACAGGCTGTGATCCAGGGTGCTCGTGCACTGCTGCGGCCGCTGGTGAGCCTGCTGTTGCGCTGCGGGCTGACCTGGCGTGAATTCGCCGAGCTGTCGCGCACGGTCTTTGTCGAGGTTGCCAGCCACGAGTACGGACTGCGCGGACGACCGACCAATGTCGCGCGCGTGGCGATCCTCACGGGTATCGGCCGGCGCGACGTGGGCAGGATCCGTGCGGAACTCCAGGTGGCAGGCCCGCGCTTGCCCAACCAGACCACGGATGCCACGCGCCTGCTGTCGGGCTGGCACCAGGATCGGGAGTTCCTCGATGGGAGCGGCCAGCCGCGTGAGCTCATGGTGGTCGACGGTGGAGCAAGCTTCACTGCCCTCGCACGCCGCTACGCACCCGACGTGCCAGCGAGCGCCATGCTCAAGGAACTGCTCCGTGTCGGTGCGGTGGTCGAGCTGCCCGCCGGGCAGTTGCGCGCGGTACGCCGGTTCTATCAGCCGACGCCGTTCGATCCGCAGTGGTTTCTCAACGCCGGCAGCGTCTACGCGGATCTCGGCGTCAACATCAACCATAACCTCGCCGTCGTCAGCAGCGGCGAGCCGACGCGGTTCCTCGGACGTGCGACCGACAGCAGCATCGATGCGGCGGCGGTCGCCGAGTTCCAGGTTTTCCTTGAGCAGGAAGGCCAGCAGTTTCTCGAGCGTGTGGATGCCTGGCTGGGAGTCCATCGTCGGACCGGCCCCCCAGCGGACGGGCGGCGGGCGGTAAGGCTTGGGGTCGGGCTATTCATGATCAAGGGCGATCCGGACAAGGAATCGGGCAATGAATGATGGCAGCGCAAAGGCACTGATGATGGCGGCGATCGCCTGCAGCGTGGTCGCCTGCGGCGGTGGTGGTGGCGGCCCGGCGGCTGGCATCGACCGGCTCGGCATCTCCTCGGGCACCATCACCGGTTTTGGCAGCATTTTCGTCAACGGCGTGGAGTGGCGCACCGGCGCAGCCAAGATCGCGGTCGACGGCCGTCCGGGCACGGAAGCGGACCTGCGTATCGGCCAGGTCGTGACTGTGCGCGGTGCGCTCGATGCAGGTGGCACCGGCGGGCGGGCGGAATCGATCGGTTTTGACAACGAGGTCGAGGGCCCGATCGCCAGCATCGACACGGCAGGGGCGAGCTTTGTGGTGCTCGGCCAGGTCGTGCTGACCAGTACCGATACGGTCTTTGACGATGATATCGCCGGCGGTTTCGCCGGCCTCGCGGTTGCCATGTCCGTCGAGGTGAGCGGCCACCGGGATGCCAACGGGGCGATCCGTGCCACGCGTGTGGAACGACACGATGTGGGCGACGATTTCGAGGTCAGGGGTGTAGTGAGCGGATTCGACCCCGTCGCGAAAACGTTTCTGCTGGGCAGCCTGCTGGTGAACTATGCCGGGGCCCAACTCGAGGACTTCGGCAGCGATACGCTCGGCAACGGTGATCCCGTCGAGGTCGAAGGCGACTTCGCCGGCGGTGTTTTTGTGGCGACCAAGGTGGAGCGTGAGGACAACCTCGCCGGTGACGATGGCGATGAGGGTGAGGTCGAGGGCTACATCACACGTTTTGCCTCGCCGACCGACTTCGACGTCGCCGGCGTGCGCATCACTACTGGTGCCGGCACCCGGTTCGAGGGCGGTACCGCCGCCGACCTCGCGCCCGGCCTGAAGGTCGAGGTCGCGGGTATGTTCAACACGACAGGCGTGCTGGTGGCCGACGAGGTCGAGATCCGGGTCCAGCCGGAGGATGCCGACGTGGAGGTGGCGGGCGCCGTGACTGCGCTGCAGGCCGGCGGATTTGCCATCCAGGGCGTGCTGGTGCGGGTCACGCCGACGACCCTCTGGGAGGACGATGGCAGCGCCGGATCCGGCACGTTCGGACTCGCTGACCTGCGTGTGGGCGACTACGTCGAGATCCGCGGTGCCGAGGATGAATCGGCCGCGGTCAACGATGTGATCGCCACGCGGGTCGAGCGCGACGACGCCTCCGACGAAGCGGTTCTGCGCGGCCCAATCCAGTCCGAGGCCGAACCGGACCTCACCGTGCTCGGCATTACGATCCACACCGCCAGTGCGGTCTTCCGCGATGCCGACGATAGCCCGATGGACCACGCCGAATTCTTTGCAGCCGTCGGCGTCGGTGACGTGGTGAAGGCGCAGACGGAGGCGCCTGGTGCCTTCAACGGCAACTCGTTCGTCGCCGAGGAGATCGGGATCGGAGGGGATTGAGCCGAGGGCGATGTCCAGGGACCCCGCCCTGGTTTCAGCGAACACATGAAGGTCAACTCCAGAGTCGGCTATGGTACGGGCGTTGAGGTTGACCTGGCCCGCTGAGTTCAGCGCCGTCCGGCCAGCAGCGTCAGGAGCAAGGGCGACAGCCAGTCGGCCGGTGCTGGCGGCATGGTCAGCCAGTCGGTTACCGTGATGGTGACGGCCCCGCTACCAGTGCCGACGGTAAGCCTGAGTGCGGGTCCGACTGTAGTGACAAGCGGCGACAGTTCAACTATCGATGCCTGTTGGAGCCAGAAAATGCCTCAATACCCGGAAGCCAGCAGCAAATCATTGCTGTCAACTGTGCGCACACTCTCCTGCGGCCTGTTCGCCTTGCTGGTGACCACTGCATCATCCGCAGCAGTGCCCGCGGCCCAATGTTCGGCCGGGGAGGTTGGCGAAGCGGAGGCCAGGGCGCTGCAGTCGCGCGTACTGACGGTGGATTCCCATGTCGATATCGGGGAGAACTACGCCACCTGGAAGCTCGACCCCGGCGGCTTTACCGAGGCACAGCTTGATTTGCCGAAGATGCGTGCAGGTGGCCTGGATGCGGCGTTCCTGATCGTGTTTACCCCGCAGGGAAAGCTCGATGAGGAGGGTTATCGGCAGGCACGGGGAATTGCGGAGGAGAAGTACGCTGCCATCATGCGCCTGGTCCGCGCCTATCCCGGGCAGGTGGGACTGGCTACCACCCCCGCTGAGGCGCGAGCCCTGCACGCACAGGGCAGGCGCGTCGTGCTGCTCGGCATGGAAAATGCCTATCCACTGGGTACTGCGCCGGAAGAGGTTGCGGAATGGGCCAGACGCGGTATCCGCTACCTGGGCATTACCCACCTGGGAAACAACCAGTTTGGTGGCAGTTCCAATCCCAATCCAAAGCTGGGTGATCCGGCGGATGATCCTGGCCTGAGTGACGCGGGCAAGGCGCTGGTCAAGGCGCTCAATGAAAACGGCATCATCCTCGATGTGTCCCATGTGGGGCGACGCACCATGCTGGAGGCGACACGGCTGTCGCGTGCGCCGGTGATTGCCTCGCATTCAAGTGCGATGAGTGTCCATGACAATCCCCGCAACCTCGACGATGAGCAACTCGATGCCATCCGCAAGAGTGGTGGCGTGGCGCAGATGGTCGCCTACCGGGATTACGTTGCCGAGGCGAGCCCGGAGATCCGTGCCGGCGTTGGTGAACTGGTCAAAAAGTACCTGTCACAAGGCTGGACCAGGGCGACTCCTGAGCAGCTGGCTGCATTCAAGACGGGTGTGCTCGAACTGCGGCAACAATATCCGGACATCACCGTGGCCCATTTCGTCGATCACATTGATTATGCGGTCAGGCGGATCGGCATCGAGCATGTCGGCATCGCCTCGGACTTTGACGGCGGTGGCGGCGTGAAAGGCTGGGATGATGCGGCGCAAACCGTCGAGGTTACACGCGAACTGATGCGGCGCTGCTACACGGAAGAGCAGATCAGGGCGCTGTGGGGCGGTAACCTGCTGCGGGTGATGGGCGAGGTGCAGGCCCTCGCGAAAAAACAGCACTGACGGATATTGATGAGGCTGGTGCGCATCTGCCGTCAGATGCACATTCCTCGTTCGTTAACTGAGGCGGGCCACTTGCCCGGCGGCATGCCGGGGGACAAGTGGCCCGCAGTCAGCAAGCGCGTTGAAATACGGAGCCTGGGCTGACTCAGCTCCTGTTGGTCAGCCGCCGACGGCTGAAGCCGAGCAGACCAAGCGCCGGACCGAGCAGCCAGCCGACTGCCGGTACAGGGACGGGCGATACGGTCGTGAATGCCAGCCTCATTCCGGTCTCGGTTCCGAGTACCAGGTTCTGGCCATCCCACAGGGTGACCGGCAGGTCGTAGTCCGTGATGCTCTGCACGGCACCCAACACGGTGTCATCACCACCCATGACCCGGTAGGCCTGTGTGCCCAGGTAGATCACATGGCTGTCGTCGGTGCCATTGTCACCAAACGTGTAGTTACCACACATGTTGGCCATGATCAGGGTGGCGAAGTTGCCGTTGATGCAGTTGTAGCCTGCGCTACCGGCGGCGCTGCCATCCTTGATGTTCAGGTTCAGGATGAAGCGGTCAAAATGCCGGGCTGCAGGAGCCGGACTTTTTTTCGTCGATATCCGCCACTGGGTGACACCCTCACTCGACAGCTCATTGACGTCCGGGTCATACCAGTAAGTCGGCATCACGAATGAGATGTCGCCGTCATACATGGCAGGCGGATTCATGGGATACGGGTTCCCATTGAGCTCGTGTGACTGCAGAGTCATCTCGATCTTGGCGGCCTGAGCGCTGGCGGCCAGAGTCAACAGTGCTGTGACAAGGAGCGCCTTTTTCATCGTTATTCTCCAGGCGAATTGATGCGCCCGAGTATGCCGCCAATATTTTGGCCTTGCAAGGTTCTGCTAGATTAGCTTCGACTGTTTAAACATAAGCCCCGGAAAGATTGGCGCTGACGTTGACGCACCATCGTCGCGGTTTCGGACGGGCATCCGATTTTCTTATTTCACCAGCACGACCGGCATGGGCGCCGCTTGCACCACCTTGCGGGCCACAGAGCCCAGCACGGCGCCGGCGAGAAAGCCGCGGCCCTGCGTGCCCATCACCACCTCGTCGCACTGCTTGCTGCGTGCGTACTCGACAATCACCGTTCCAGGGTCGCCGACGCCAATGTGGTACTCGTGGTCGATGCCCGCTGCGGCCAGACAGTCACGCGCGCCGGCAAGGACGGCCATGCCTTCCTCGCGGTAGTGCGTTTCCTGGCTCTCCTTGCTGATGAAGAGCTTGATGTTCACACCGGCGAGCGGCAGTTGGGCGTTAACGAGATGCACACGGGCGCCTCCGTGTGTGGCTGCGGTGCGGTGCAAGACGTATTGGACGGCCCGGTCGGAATGACGTGAGCCGTCTACGGCGATCAGCAGTGTCAGCATTTCGTTTTCCTTCAGTCGTGGTCGCGGCGGGCGAGATCAATGGGTCCGGCTGGTGCAACTGCCGGCTGGCGTGCGCCAAGGAACCGGCCGGCCGCCACCACCAGCAGCGCGCCGGCCAGTGGTGCCGCGTATATCCATGGGCCGGGCAGCCAGCCTGCCACCTGGCTTTTCAGGGCGACATCGTGGGCGATCATGTCACCGGCGATCCAGCCGAGCAGCGCACCGCCACCGACGATGACGAGCGGAAAGCGGTCCATCAGCTTCAGCACGAAGCGGCTGCCCCAGACGATGAGCGGTACACTCACGACCAGGCCGAATACCACCAGGCCGACGTGGTCTTTGGCCGCCGCTGCAATGGCAATCACGTTGTCCAGGCTCATGACGGCATCGGCGATGATGATCGTGCGCACGGCACCGAGGAGATGCGTGCTGGCGTTGATGTCGTGGCCCGCACCCTCCTTCTGGGGCAGCAGCAGCTTGACGCCGATCCACAGCAGCAGTACGCCACCGCCAATTTTCAGGAATGGCACGCGCAGCAGTTGCAATGCGAAGAAAATGAGCGCAACGCGCAGCGCCACGGCGCCGAATACACCCCAGAACATCGCCTGCCTGCGCTGCGCCTCCGGCAGGCGGCGCGAGGCCAGGGCGATGACTACCGCATTGTCGCCGCCGAGCAGGATGTCAATGAGGATGATCTGGCCGATAGCAATCCAGAACGCGGGCGAGGTGAATTCCATGGCCATTCCGTCGGTCATCAAACCACTAGTCTAAGGCAGCACATGCGATCTCTGCAGCAGGTGGCTGGTGGTGAGCGGCCCGGCGGGCCAGGAGGCGTGTATCCTGACCGGGCGCGAAGGCAGGCGCAGTTCCCGGAGGCGCACCCAGACAATGCCGGCGTGACGTTTCAGAGGACTGCCCCTGCGCCATCCGTGCAGCCATCGGCCCGCGTGGCAGAATGAACCACCGAGAATTCCTTGAAGGAGATCCCTATGAATGTGAGGCTGGCCGTCATCTACTATTCGACCTACGGCACCAACCATCGCATGGCCGAGATCGCTGCGGAAGCTGCACGGGCTGCCGGCGCAGAGGTGCGCCTGCTCAAGGCGCCAGAGACCGCACCCGCTGACGTCGTGGCGGGTGTCGACCACTGGAAGGCACATGCCGAGCAGACGGCCGAGGTTCCCCGGGTGACGATCGCAGATCTCGAGTGGGCGAATGCCTACCTGTTCTCGGCACCAACCCGTTTTGGCGGCATGGCGAGCCAGATGCGCGCCTTCATCGATACGCTGGGTGGCTTCTGGACCAAGGGTGGCCTGGCGGGCAAGCCGATTTCGGCCATGACCTCGGCGAAGGTGGCGCATGGCGGACAGGAGACGACCTTGATGTCGTTTTACGTGACGGCGATCCACTGGGGATCGATCATCGTTGCGCCGGGCTATACGGATCCGGTGATCTTTGAGACCGGCGGCAATCCCTATGGTTACAGCCATACCCAGGGGGCGAAGTTCGACGAGAAGGCCAGGGCGGCCATCGGCCACCAGGTCCGCCGCGTTGTTGATGTGGCGCGGAAGCTCGGCTGAAGGCTGGTCGAGTCCCTGCCATGCAGACCAGTGCCCCGATGCCGCTCGCCGAAAACCGGCATCTTGGCGGTGCCGGTGAGGCATATCCCGACGCCTGCTACCAGCGCCTGGACGGCCAACGGTTCCAGTCAACCCTGCATGCGCAGGGTGCCTGGCAGCCCGGCGAGCAGCATCTGGCGCCAGCCGCCGGTTTGATGCTGGCTGAAGTGGAACGCCGTCTGCCGACCGACAAGCAGATCTCCCGTGCCTCATTTGATGTGCTGGGCATCATTCCCTCCGGTGAATTCAGCATTGAGGTCGAGGTCCTGCGGCCTGGCCGTTCCATTGAGCTTATCGGAGTCTGCATGCGTCATGACGGGCAGGCGAGCATCCGGGGGCGTATCTGGCGCCTCGCGGGCAGTGACACCCGTGCGATACAGGCCGTCGAGTGGATGAGGCTCCCGTCACCCGGCACCATGTCACCGCTGGCGTTTTCCGCCGTCTGGGGTGGTGGGTTCGTGCGTTCGCTCGAGGTGCGGCAGGATTCCCGCTCGCGACCTGGCCGGGGCCGCAGCTGGATTCGCGCACGTCATCCGCTGGTGGCGGGTGAAGTCGATCCGCTGGTCGCCGGCTTCCTGAAAGTCGTCGACACCGCCAACGGGCTCGTTGCACGCCATCCTCCGGACCAGGTTTACTTCCCGAATGTGGATCTCACCGTGCACCTGGTCCGGCAGCCCATTGCCGGCTGGGTCGGCTTCGACACCCGCGTCAACGTCGGGCCGGGTGGACTTGGCGAAACCTCCACGATCCTGAGCGACATCGACGGGCCTGTGGGCACGGTGGCCCAGAGTTTGACCGTACGCCTGCGCGAGCCGTAATCAGCTTATCATCGACGTACCGTCAGAGATCTTCCGGGCGGTGCCGTGAGGGCACACACTGCGACTGTCCTGGCGCCCCGGTGCCTTCCCCCCATATGCGGCAAGCGCCGGCAATCGTTGTCTGGTGGCCACGGATTTGTCCTGAACATGGAGCACGGACATGGAGCACAGAACGGATTACCTGATCGTCGGTGCAGGAATGGCCGGAGCAGCCGCAGCACTGGCGCTGCGCAAGGCCGATGCCGCCGGCAGCATTATCATGCTCGGTGCTGAATCACACCCGCCGTACAAGCGCCCGCATCTCAGCAAGGCGCTGTGGAAGGATGGCAAGGAGCAGGATATCTGGCTGCCGATCGCCGAGGCGAAGGCAAGGCTCCAGTCGGGACGGCGTGCCGTGGCACTCGACCGCACTGCACACCTGGTCCGTGACGATACCGGCGATATCTGGCGCTACCGGAAGCTTCTGATCGCCACCGGCGGCACACCCAGGCGGCTGCCCTTCGGCGCGGACTTCAATTATTTCCGCGATTTCGATGACTACCAGCGCCTGCGTCGCGCGGTGCGGCCAGGCGCACACATTGCGGTCATCGGTGGGGGTTTCATCGGCAGCGAAATCGCCGCGGCGATGGCGATGAACGGCTGCCGCGTGACCATGCTGTTTCCGGAGGAGGCGATCGGCAGCCGGGTTTA
>CAZQGA010000044.1:0-10615 GCA_964592735.1 uncultured Chromatiaceae bacterium
GCACCTGTCGCAGCCGGGCTTGGCTATGCACTGCTCGTCAGCAACGTGCTCTACATCAACCAGTTTCCGGATGCAGCGGCCGACGCTGCTGCCGGCAAGCGCACCCTCGTCGTGCGCCTCGGGGCGGACAGGGCACGCTGGGGGTATGCGCTCGTCACGTTATTCGCCTATGGCTGGATGCTGGCGATGATCGGCTGCGGACGACTGCCGCGGCTGGCGCTGTGCTCTCTCCTGCCAGCCGTCGCGAGCCTGATTGCCCTGCGCCAGCTCATGGTGCATGCCGGCGAATCCGCCAGGCTCCGGCCGGCGATCAGGATGACGATCCTCGCCGCGGTGGCGCATGGCCTGCTGCTGGCCGGCAGCCTGGTCCTGGCCGGCTGGGTGGCGGGGAGCCCAGCGTAACCCAAGGTAGTCCCTGGCAGCTGATTGCCCGGTCGTGCGCCGCGTGATGCCTGTGGCCGTCAGGCCGTCTGGCTGCGGTGATAAGTGCCGAGGATCCAGTCCCAGAAGGGGAACACGATACCGAAGTTATACCGGTTCATGAGCTGCGGGTCATGGTGGGTGGTATGGAACTTTCGCATGTAGCCAAACCAGGGCAGCCGATGCAGGACATGTCCTTCGGGGAGGTGCGCATTCAGGTGCAGGGTCTCGTAAAGAAGCAGGTAAAGGGCGCTGACGAAGATGACGATCTGCGCGTAGTCATTCGGCATGATCCCCGGCAACAGCCAGGACATCGGGCCGAGGCAAAGCAGGGCAAACACAGCGATCACCCAGCTCGGCAGCAGGATCGCAAAGAAGTCCCTGTGGTTGTCGTACGACCTGTGCTGGTCCGTGTAGAAGCCGTGATGCAGCAGCGTGTGAGTTTCGTAGGCCAGCCTGCTCCAGTTGCGTTTGTGATAGGGGTGACGATGGACGAGGTACACCACCAGGTTGCCAAGAAAAAGCAGTGCCGGAATCAGCATGAGTTCGACAAAGCCAAGTCGTTCGATACGCGCCAGCGCCACTGCCGCGACCACGAGCAGCGGCAGGAAATTGAGCACCACGTGCCGGACGCCCGAGTAGCCCGTGGTGATGTGGTCTTTTCTGGATTTCTCGCGAAAAGCGGCTGTGCCTGTCATGAATACGCCATCCCTGGTGCCAGTGCAGCCAGACAGTAATGTGTTGCTGATGTCCTGGACTTGACCTGTGTCGCCCGCGGCATGCTGCAGAGAAGCCTCCCATCGTGGCGGGGCTGAATATCGATATAACCACGATCCCATCGACCGGACCGGCAGCCCTTCTGATAATGCCCCGAGGCAGTCAGGCAGGTTCTTCCAGTGAGTGGTGCGCGCAGGTTCTTCCAGCTTCCGGGCAGCTTCGGGATGCGCCAGGGCGGTGTGCTCGAGCGTCCCGTACTGGCCTATGAGGCCTGGGGGCGCCTCAATGCGGCGCGTGACAATGCGGTCCTGGTTTTTACAGGGATGTCGCCCTCGGCTCACGCCGCATCCTCACCGGAGGATCCGTCGCCGGGCTGGTGGGAGGAGATCGTCGGCCCCGGGCGGCCCATCGATACGCGCCGGCATTACGTCATTTGCCTGAATTCGCTCGGCAGCTGCTTCGGCTCGACCGGCCCCGCATCGGTGAATCCCGCCACGGGCACGCCGTACCGTCTCGACTTCCCGGTGCTGACGCTCGAAGACGTCGCGGTGGCCGGTCGGTGCCTGCTGGAACACCTCGGCATCGACGTGCTGCACACGCTCGTGGGGCCCTCGATGGGCGGGATGACGGCGCTTGCTTACGCTGCGCAGTTCCCCGGCAGGGCACGCCGCCTGCTGCTCCTCTCCTGCGGCGCGCGTTCGCTGCCGTTTGCCATCGCGCTGCGCGCGCTGCAACGGGAAACGATCCGCCGCGATCCGGATTTCGCTGACGGCCACTACGATCCGGCCGCGGGGCCGATCACCGGCATGCGCCTGGCGCGCAAGCTCGGCATGATCACGTATCGCTCGGCCGGCGAGTGGGAGCAGCGTTTCGGCCGCGAGCGCATTGCCGGGGAACGCGGGAACGGTGATGCCTTTGCACCCGAGTTCGAGATCGAAGGCTACCTCGAGGCCCATGCACACAAGTTCATCGGCCAGTTTGATCCCAACTGCTATCTCTACCTGTCCCGCGCCAGCGATCTCTTCGACCTGGCCGAGCACGGCGGCTCGGTGGCTGCGGCACTCGCACGGCTGCAGGTGGATGAGGCGCTCGTCATCGGCGTCGGGACTGATTTCCTGTTCCCCATCCACCAGCAGCGCGAGCTCGCTGCAGGACTTGCACAGGGTGGCGCCAGGGTCATCCTCGAGGAATTGCCGTCCATCCAGGGGCATGATTCTTTCCTGGTGGATATGGACCGCTTCCGGCCGGTCATCGGCAGGTTTTTTGCCGAAGGGGCCGAAGGTGCCGGTACTTCGGTTTCGGAAACCGGAACTGGGCTGCATCCGTCTCCACAGGGGGCGAGGTTTCCGAAACCGAAGTACCGGCACCTTCCCCCGCAGCTTTCCGCGCCTGCCAATCTCGCCAAGTCTCTGCCCTTCGCCTAGACTAGCGGCGGCAGGGGCTTTTCCTGCCTTTCCAGCGGGAAGACCATGAACCAACGTCCACGCAACGCCGTGAAACGCCGCCTTGGCGCCGGCGAAGTTGCCGTCGTCACGGCCGGCCACTCCGGAGCGGCCGACACGATCGACCTCATGGGCAGCCTCGGCCTCGATGGCTTCTGGATCGAGGGCGAACACGGTCCGATGAGCTGGGAGCGGCTCGCCGACCAGACGCGCGCGGCCGACCTCTGGGGCATGGCGGCGCTGGTGCGCGTATCGCGGCTCGATCCCTCGCTGATCGTGCGCGCACTCAGCCTCGGCGCCCACGGCATCGTCGTGCCCGGCGTGCGCACGGCGGAGGAGGCGCGGGCGATCGTCCAGGCCGTCAAATTCACGCCCGTCGGCGAGCGCGGCGTGACACTCGGCCGGCGCTCGTACGGACGTCCCCGTTTCCTGCACGAGGAGAACGACGAGACCGTCGTCGTCGTGCAGCTCGAAGACCCGGTGGCGCTGGCCAACGCCGAGGCGATTGCCCGCGTGCCGCACCTCGACGTTGCCATGGTCGCGCAGAACGACCTCGCGCAATCCATGGGCCACCTGGGGAACCCCGGCCATCCGCAAGTGCAGCAGGCGATGGCGGCGACGCTCGCGCGGATCGCTGCGCTCGGGCCCGGCCATGCAGCGGCAGGGGCCAATATCGCCAGGGCGGCCGAAGTCGGGGCCACCCTCGCGCTCGGCGTGCGCTTCCTGTACGCGAGCTACGATGCCTGGCTCGCCGCGGCAGCCCGCGAGTATCTCGCGGCCGTCCGCAAGTAACCCGGCACCGAACAACCACACGACCAGGGGATCTGCCATGACCGCCCGCCTCGACCTCCCGCTGCTGCCCACCGACCTCGTTGGCAGCTATGCACAGCCCGAGTGGCTGATCCGCCGCGACCTGCTGGCAAAGTCGCTGCCGGCGCGTGTGCGCCGCACCGATCTCTGGCGTGTGGCCCCGGAGCATCTGGCCGAAGCGCTCGACGATGCCGTGCGCCTCGCCGTGCACGAGCAGGAGCGGGCGGGTGTGGACATCCTCACCGACGGCGAGGCGCGTCGCGAGAGCTACTCGAACCACTTCGCCAATGCGCTCGATGGCATAGACCACGACAACCCCGGCGAAATGATCGATCGCACGGGCAAGGTGAACGCGGTCCCACGGGTCGTCGCACCGATAAAGCGACGGGCGCCGGTCGAGGTGGAGGCCGTGCGCTTCCTGCGCGAGCAGACGGACCGGGCGATCAAGGTGACCGTGCCCGGCCCCTTCACGATGGCGCAGCAGGCGCAGGATGACTATTACAAGGATCGCGCTGCGCTCGCCATGGCCTACGCCGCCGCCGTGAACGAGGAGGTGCTCGACCTCTACGCAGCCGGCGTCGACATCGTGCAGATCGACGAGCCCTACCTCGAAGCGCGCCCCGAGGAGGGCCGCGCCTACGCCATCCCGGCGATCGACCGCGCCCTGCAGGGTGCGCCGGGGCCGACGATGCTGCACATCTGCTTCGGCTACGGCGTCCACGTCCGCGAGAAGGCCAACCACTACCGATTCCTCGCCGAACTCGCCGACAGCGTCGTCACCGACCTGTCGATCGAGGCCGCGCAGCCGAAGCTCGACCTCGGCGTGCTCGCCGAACTCGCCGGCAAGCGCATTCACCTGGGCGTGATCGACCTGCGCGATCCGGAGGTGGAGACGCCGCAGGTGGTCGCCGACCGCGTGCGTGCCGCGCTCAAGTTCGTCCCCGCGACGCAACTCGCCGTCGCGCCCGACTGCGGCATGAAATACATCCCGCGGTCGCGGGCCTACGCCAAGATGACAAGCATGGTCGCCGGTGCCCGGCTGGTGCGCGATACGCTGTAAGCAAGGTGCCGGTGTTACGGTTGTTCGGTTATTGCCGAATGAGGCATCAGCTTACGCCGTGATACCGAAATAACCGAACAACCGTAACACCGGCACCTTGCCCTACGCCAGCTTCTTCACCACCGTCGCTTCGATCGACCCCTCGGCGAGGCGCGCACTGACCACCGTGCCGACGCTGACGTCCGCCGCGCGGCGGATCACCTGGCCCGTCGCGGCATCGCTGACGATCGCGTAGCCGCGCTCGAGTGTGCGCAGCGGGCTGAAGGCCTGCAGCGAGGCAGCTGCGACGGCCAGCCGGTTGCCGTCGGCCGCAAGGCGCAGGCGTGCTGCGGCGGCGAGGCGCAACCGCTGCCGTTCGAGTTCTTCGCGTCGGCGTGCGAGTAATGCCGCTGGGGTCGCCGCGTGCAGCCGCGTCAGTGCGTGGCGGGCCTCCAGTTGTCGCAGGCCCATGGTCTGGCGCATGCCGCGAACCATCCGGGTGCCCAGCTCATCGACCCGTTGCCGGTGCTGGCCGAGCACGAAGCCCGGGTGCGTGCGGGACAGCCGTCGCGCCAGGCTATCGCCGTGCTGCGCAAGGCGCTCGAGCAGCCGGCCCATGTCGATGCCGGCCCGCCGCTCCAGGGCGCGGGCGCGGGCGAGCCACTCGCGGCAGTCCGGCACCACGAGTTCCGCCGCGCCGGACGGCGTCGGGGCGCGCAGGTCGGCGGCGAGATCGGCGAGCGTGAAATCGGTTTCGTGGCCGACGCCGCTCACCACGGGGATCGGGCTCACGGCGATGGCGCGTGCGACGCTCTCCTCGTTGAAGCACCAGAGGTCTTCGAGCGAGCCGCCGCCGCGGGCGACGATCAGCACGTCGCATTCGGCGCGTGCGCCGGCTGTGGTGATCGCGGCGACAATTTCTGTCTTGGCCGCCTCACCCTGCACCTGCGTCGGATAGATCACCACCGGCACCGCCGGGAAGCGCCGGCGCAGGACCTTGAGGATGTCGCGCAGCGCCGCGCCGCTCGGTGAGGTGACCACGCCGATGCGCCGGGGGAGCGGGGGCAGCTCGCGCTTGCGGGCCGGGTCGAAGAGGCCCTCCGCCGCGAGGCGCTTCTTCAGCTCCTCCAGGCGGCGGAGCAGCACGCCATCGCCCGCCGGCTCCATGTGCTCGATGATGAGCTGGTACTCGCCGCGCGCCTCGTACAGGCCGATCCGCGCCCGCGCGAGCACCTGCTGGCCGTTGTCCGGGCGGAAACGCAGGCTGCGGGCGGCGCCGCGGAACAGGGCGCAGCGGACCTGGGCCTGTTCGTCCTTCAAGGAGAAATACAGGTGCCCGGAAGCGGGCCGGGCGAGGTTGGAGATCTCCCCGGTGACCCAGAGGGCAGGGAAGGCCTGCTCCAGCAGCAGCCGCGCCTCCCGGTTGAGCTGGGAGACGGTGAAGACGGGCTCGCCGGCGGGCTTTTCCATGGTCGTGCCAGTTTACCGTGCCCGGGCAGCTGCGTAACATTACGCGTTTCCTGCCACCCCCGGCAGGAGGCCGCCAGGAGTCGCCATGCGCATCACCGAGGAAGCCCTCACTTTCGACGACGTCCTGCTGCAGCCAGCCTACTCGGACGTCCTGCCGCGCGACGTCAGCCTCGCCACCCAGCTCACCCGTGACATCCGCCTCAACATCCCGGTGGTGTCCGCCGCCATGGATACCGTCACCGACGCGCGCCTCGCCATCGCGATGGCCCAGGAAGGCGGCATCGGCATCATCCACAAGAACATGAGCGTCGCCGAGCAGGCGCGCCAGGTGGCGATCGTCAAGAAGTTCGAGAGCGGCATGGTGAAGGATCCGATCACCGTGTCGCCGGACATGACCATCCGCGACGTCCTGCAGATGACCCACGCCAACCGCATCTCCGGCATGCCGGTGGTCGAGAAGGGCAGGACGGTCGGCATCGTCACCAACCGCGACCTGCGCTTTGAAACGCAGCTCGATGAGCCGGTGTCCATGGTGATGACACCCAGGGAGAATCTCGTCACCGTGCGCGAGGGCGCCAGCAAGGAAGAGGTGCTGGCGCTGCTGCACAAGCACCGCGTCGAGAAGGTTCTGGTCGTCAACGACAAGTTTGAATTGCGCGGCCTGATTACCGCCAAGGACTTCCAGAAGGCCAAGGACTATCCCATCGCCTGCAAGGACAGCCGCGGGGCGCTGCGCGTCGGCGCGGCCGTCGGCACCGGCCCGGATACCGAAGAGCGCGTGCAGGCACTCGTCGCCGCGGGCGTCGACCTCATCGTCGTTGACACGGCGCACGGCCATTCCCGCGGTGTGATCGAGCGGGTGCGTGCGGTGAAGAAGGCGTTCCCGTCCCTGCAGGTCATGGGAGGCAACATCATCAGCGGCGAGGCTGCCAAGGCCCTGATCGAAGCCGGCGCCGACGGTGTGAAGGTCGGCATCGGCCCGGGCTCCATCTGCACGACCCGCATCATCAGCGGCGTGGGCGTGCCGCAGATCACCGCGGTGGCCAATGTCGCGCAGGTGGCTGGCGCTGCCGGAGTACCGGTCGTGGCCGATGGTGGCATCCGCTACTCCGGCGACATCGCCAAGGCGATTGCCGCTGGCGCCAACTGTGTGATGATCGGCAGCCTCTTTGCCGGCACGGAAGAATCGCCGGGTGAGGTCGAGCTTTACCAGGGCCGTTCGTACAAGTCCTATCGTGGCATGGGTTCGCTCGGTGCCATGGCGCAAAAACACGGGTCTTCGGACCGCTATTTCCAGGACCCCGCTGCAGAACTCGAGAAACTGGTGCCAGAGGGCATCGAGGGCCGGGTGCCCTACAAGGGCAGCGTCGTTGCCATCATCGGCCAGCTGATCGGCGGCGTGCGTGCGGCGATGGGCTACACGGGCTCCCACACGATCGATGAGCTGCGCACACGCCCGACCTTCGTGCGCATCACCGGTGCAGGCATGCAGGAGAGCCACGTCCACGACGTGACGATCACCAAGGAACCGCCCAACTACCGTACGGAAAGATAGTCGCACGCCGATGCCGAAGCAGACCGCGACCCAGGCGCCATCACCTGGCAACTCCGGAACCGGCAGCAGGCCGGCCGCCCATCGCATTCTCATCCTGGATTTTGGTTCCCAGTACACGCAACTCATCGCGCGGCGCGTACGCGAGGCCGGCGTCTACAGTGAGGTGTTGCCCTGGGACGTGAGTGACGCCGAGGTGCGCGCTTTCGCGCCCCGCGGCGTGATCCTCTCCGGCGGGCCCGAGTCGGTCATCGAGGGCGGTGCACCACCGCGTGCGCCTGCGGCCGTATTTGCACTCGGCGTGCCGGTGCTTGGCATCTGTTATGGCATGCAGACCATGGCCGCGCAGCTCGGCGGGGCGGTGGAAGCCTCTTCCCATCGTGAATTCGGCCACGCGCTCGTCACCCTCGAGGCTGGTGGCAGTCTGCTCGATGGCCTTGGCGATGCCGTGGCCGGGCCCCACTGCCTCGATGTCTGGATGAGCCACGGCGACCGCGTCCGTGCGTTGCCGCCGGGCTTCCAGGCCATCGCCAGCAGCGTCAACGCGCCCTTTGCCGGCATGGCGGATGAAGCGCGGCACTTTTATGGCCTGCAGTTCCACCCCGAAGTCACGCACACGAGCCAGGGCGAGCGCATCATCGCGCGCTTCGTACATGAGATTTGCGGCTGCGTGAGTGACTGGGAGCCGGGCAACATCATTGCCCGCGACGTCGCCGACATTCGTGCGCGAGTCGGCAACGACAAGGTCCTGCTCGGCCTCTCTGGCGGCGTGGACTCCTCGGTGGTCGCGGCGATGCTTCACCAGGCGATCGGCGATCAGCTGGTCTGTGTCTTCGTCGATACCGGGCTGATGCGCCTCAACGAAGGCGACCAGCTCATGGGCGTGTTCGCTGAGCAACTCGGTGTGCGCGTCATCCGCGTCAACGCCGAAGCCCGCTTTCTCGGGGCGCTGGCTGGTGTGACCGACCCCGAGGCCAAGCGCAAGACCATCGGCCGGCTGTTCATCGAGGTGTTCGAGGAAGAGGCAGAAAAGCTCAGCGACGTGCGCTGGCTGGCGCAAGGCACGATCTACCCGGATGTCATCGAGTCGGCCGGCTCGCGCACCGGCAAGGCCCATGTCATCAAGTCGCACCACAACGTCGGCGGTCTGCCCGAGCACATGAAGCTCAATCTCATCGAGCCGCTGCGCGACCTTTTCAAGGACGAGGTGCGGCGGATCGGCGTCGCGCTCGGCCTGCCGCGGGAAATGGTCTATCGCCATCCCTTCCCCGGCCCTGGGCTCGGTGTGCGCATCCTCGGTGAGGTGAAGAAGGAATACGCCGACCTGCTGCGGCGGGCCGACGATGTCTTCGTCAGCGAACTGCGTCGGGCCGGCCTATACGACCAGGTGAGCCAGGCCTTTGCCGTCTTTCTACCCGTCAAGTCTGTCGGCGTAATGGGCGATGGCCGGCGCTACGACTACGTCATTGCACTGCGCGCCGTGGAAACCATCGACTTCATGACCGCCCGCTGGGCGCACCTGCCCTACGACTTCCTCGACTACGTCTCACGCCGGATCATCAATGAGATCTCCGGCATTTCACGCGTCACCTACGACATCTCAGGCAAGCCGCCGGCGACGATCGAGTGGGAATGAGGGGGCTTTCTGGTGTGGTGCTTCTGCGAATGGAATCAGAGGGTTGCGTTTTCCCGGAGACTATCGGCATTCAATAGTTTCTGAGGTGTGGCAGTTTCCTTGTTGCTTGATCGGTAAGCATATTTTCATTGGCGGCCCGCTATTGGCCCTGAATTCCAGCGAACATTTTTGACGGCAAATCTGACGGTAAAATTCTGCACCTTCCATGCACTGGGACTCTTACCGTCAATCTGGGTCGGGATGAGCGCATTGTCCGGTTTACCCACTGTTGAATTGACTCACTCGCAGTGAGCAAATTGCCAGATTCGCAAACCTCCTGTGCACCCGCGAGGCTGGCGATTCGAGTCTGGATGCTTCCGGATCGGACGGTCTCGTAGTCCGGATTGGACGGGCCGGTGGCCCCAGGATTGGCCGTATGCCAGCAACCGACAATGGTCTCATCCCGCGCCACGCAGCCAGGCAGGTGGCAATTGCGCTTGCGGATACACTGGTGGTCATAGTCAACGGCCCGCACCAACGCGGCAAGACCACGCTGGTGCAGCGTTCGAACCTCCTATCCGCTGGCGGTGCGCCTGATTCGCCCACACGCCCGCATAGCAATCGGCCTGCAATTCCTGGCGCACCGACAAGCCCGTCGCGCCTTCCATCGACAGGCCACGCTGCCGACCCGCCTGCACTTTTTGCATGATCCCGGTCAGGTTCTGCACGTGATGGCCGACTTCGTGCGCGATCACGTAGGCACGCGCGAAATCGCCCGCGGCGTTGAAGCGCTGCTGTATCTCGCGGAAGAAATCGAGATCGAGATAGACCTGATGGGCGCCGGGGCAATAGAACGAACCCATCGCCGAAGAAGTGGCACCACAGGCGGACTGCACGCCGCCGGTGAACAGCACCAGTCTCGGCGCCGCATAGCTCGCGCTGGAGTTGCCGAAGATGCCGCCCCAGACATCCTCCGTGCTGCCGAGGATCTGCCGCACGAACTCGGTCTGCTCGTCATTGCCGGCCGGCGCGTTCTCCTGCGTGGCAGGCGCGACGCCTTCCATGCCACCCGGCAATTGCAGCAGGTCACCGGGACTCTTCCCGAACAAGAGGCCCAGCACGACGATGATCGTAATGCCGCCGAGTCCCCACCCGCCACCGAAACGCCTGCCGATGCGACACACGCGCGCTGACGCAAGGCCCGTGATGGCGTAGCCTGATGTCCGATCACAGCGGGATACGCTCCTCGCCTGAGCTGCGTTCTTCCTGTTCCTAGACCTCGGGATCGGGGGCGGGATCGAGCCGCAGATCACACTCCTCTTGCCCCGCCTGCAGCATACTGAAACGCGCCCCGATGCGGCCAACGCGGGCGGACGACGGCAGAGCCCGGTATCACGATACACACACCTATTATGGACAAACACATGCAGTCATCAGTTGCTTCATGCGCGGCCAAGTTCGGTTTGGGTCTGCTTGCAGCGCTCGCGCTGGCGGGATGCGGGGGCGGTGGCGGCGGAGGCAAGTCCCCCGATGTGATCGTGAAGCGCACC
>CAZQGA010000045.1:0-5411 GCA_964592735.1 uncultured Chromatiaceae bacterium
CGACCACCGGTGCCGCACCGGTGCCGGTGCCGCCGCCAAGGCCGGCAGTGATGAAGAGCATGTCGGCACCGTCGATGACCTCGATGATCCGGTCACGGTCTTCCATCGCTGCCTGGCGACCCACGTCCGGATCCGCGCCGGCGCCGAGTCCCTTGGTGATGTTGCAGCCAATCTGCAGCGCCGTGCGCACGTTCGCACCGCGCAGCGCCTGGGCATCGGTATTGGCGCAGATGAATTCCACGCCATCGATGCCACAGCTCGCCATATGCCTGACGGCGTTGCCGCCGCCGCCGCCCACGCCGATGACCTTGATCACCGCGTTCTGGCTCGTCGTATCCATCAGTTCAAACATTGCCGCTTCTCCTCCACAAACAACAACAACACAGCCGGGGCCTCTATGAGACGGGACCCCTTGTCAGAAACTGCCCTGGAACCAGGCTTTCATCCGGCCCCAGATATCCTGCATGCCAGCGCCCAGCGGGGCCTCGCGTCCACTGCGGCGCATGGCGTGCTCCTTCGCGTAGAGCAGCAGGCCAACACCGGTGGCATGGATCGGGTTGCGCACCACATCACCCAGGCCACGCACCTGCTGTGGCAGGCCGAGGCGCACCGGCATGTGAAAGACCTCCTCGGCCAACTCCACGGCGCCTTCCATCTTGGAACTGCCCCCCGTGAGCACGATGCCGGCAGCAACCATCTCCTCGAAGCCGCCCCGGCGCAGTTCATCGCGGATCAGGCCGAAGAGTTCCTCGTAGCGGGGCTCGACCACTTCGGCGAGCGTCTGCCTGGCAAGTCGCCGCGGGGGACGGTCGCCCACGCTCGGCACCTCGATGGTCTCGTCAGCCGCCGCGAGTTGCGACAGCGCACAGGCATACTTGATCTTGATCTCCTCGGCGTGATGGGTTGGCGTACGCAGTGAGATGGCGATGTCGTTGGTCACCTGGTCGCCGGCAATGGGAATCACCACCGTGTGCCGGATCGCGCCCGCGTTAAACACGGCGATATCGGTGGTGCCACCACCGATATCCACCAGGCACACACCGAGGTCCTTCTCGTCGTCGGTGAGCACGGCGTAGCCGGAGGCAAGCTGCTCCAGCACGATGTCGGCCACCTGCAGGCCGCAGCGCTGCACGCACTTGACGATGTTCTGGGCGGCACTGGCCGCACCGGTGACCATGTGCACGCGGGCCTCCAGGCGCACGCCGGACATGCCGACGGGCTCGCGGATGCCTTCCTGGCCATCGATGATGAATTCCTGCGGCAGCACGTGGAGGATCTTCTGGTCCGCCGGAATGGCCACGGCGCGCGCGGCGTCAAGCACGCGGTCGACGTCGCTGGCGGCCACTTCACGGTCGCGGATGGCGACGATGCCGTGGGAATTGAGGCTGCGCACATGGCTGCCAGCGATGCCGGTGAAGACCTCGTGGATCTCGCAGCCGGCCATCAGCTCGGCCTCCTCCACAGCACGCCTGATGGAGTTCACCGTGGCCTCGATGTTGACGACCACACCCTTCTTCAGGCCACGCGAGGGGTGCATGCCGAAACCAATGACCTCGAGCGAATTGTCCTCGTGCAATTCGCCGACGATGGCCACCACCTTGGAGGTGCCGATATCCAGGCCCACCAGGAGCCGCTGGTCGGTCTTCTTAGGCATGCGGCCGGCGCTCCTCGTCAGAGGCGGCCTGCACGCCGCCGGGGCGCTTCCAGCCGATGGCAAAGCCGTTTGGATAGCGCATGTCCACGTAGTCCACTTCCCCGGTCATGTGAGTCAGGATCCGGTCCAGAACCTGGAAAAACCGACCCGCACGCGCATCGATGTCGTTGGCGCCGAGGCGCACCTGCAGGCCATTGCTGGCCTGGAAGACCCAGGCCCCGCGTTCATCGAGCGTCACGCTGGCGACAGACATGCCGCGGTGCTCAAGCTGCGCCTGCAACATGAAATAGCGCTGCGTCACCTGGCTCTCGCTGCCCGGCGGCCCCTTCAGGCGCGGCAACTCCGCGGGCATGTGGTCTGCGGCCGGCAGGAACAGCTTCCCCGCGGCATTGAGCAGGCCACGCTCGCCCCAGCGGGCGATCGGCTGCTCCTCGCGGACCTGTACCTCGAGCACGCCGGGGAAGCGACGGCGCACCTCCGCACCGGCAACCCAGGGCAGCGCCGTGAGTTCGCGGCGGGTTGCATCGAGATCCACATCGAGGAAGCCTGCACGGGCGTAGGGCTCGACCAGGGCGCCAACCTGAATGGCACTCACGCGCTGGAAAGGCCCGCTCAGCTGCAATGTTTCGATCGGGCGGTTCAGCAGCCAGGCGCCGGCCATCCAGGCACCAGCCACGACCGCCAGCAGCCCTGCGATCGTGCCGAACACAGCCCAGGGAATGGCTGGCATGACGAATGCGGGCCGTTCCGTCCGGCGACGATTACGCCTGTGAAGCATGGGCCTGACCCTCCATCGGGAAGCTGGTCTCGAGAATGCGCCAGGTGAGTTCGTCGAAGTCGATGCCGGCAACGGCAGCTGCCATGGGCACCAGGCTGTGGCTGGTCATGCCGGGAACGGTATTGACCTCAAGCACTTTCGGCTCACCATCGGCGCCGACCATCAGGTCGACCCGGCCCCAGCCGGAAGCGCCGACGGCTGCGAACGCACGCGCTGCCACGCTGGCAAAGCGTCGCTCGGCCTGCGCAGGGAGCCCGCTCGGGCAGATGTAGCGGGTCTCGTCGCTGAAGTACTTGGCCTGGTAGTCGTAGAAGACCGCCTTCGCCTCGATGCGGATCAGCGGCAGCGACTCGCCGTGCAGGATCGCCGCGGTGTACTCGGCACCCGGGAGCCACTCCTCGCAGAACACCTCGCCACCAAAGCGGGCCGCTGTCGCATGCGCATGCGGCAGGTCTTCGGCGCGCTGCACCTTGCTCATGCCAATGCTGGAACCCTCGCTGGCGGGCTTGACGATCAGCGGCAACCCGAGATCGGCAATGGCAGGGGCAAAATCCCCGTCGCCGGCCAGCACGTGGAACCGCGGCGTGGGTACACCAAGCACGGTCAGCAACTGCTTGCTGCGCAGCTTGTCCATGGCGATGGCCGAGCCAAGGACACCGCTGCCCGTGTAGGGAATGCCAAGCCAGTCAAGCAGCCCCTGCATGCGGCCATCCTCACCCCCACGACCGTGGAGCGCGATCCAGGCGCGATCAAAGCCACCCTGCTGGAGTGCGGCCGGGAAATCCGTCGCCGGATCGATGCACTCGGCACGCACACCCCGGCGCAACAGCGCCTGGCAGACTGCCGCGCCGGTCAGGAGCGAGATCTCCCGCTCGGACGAGTTGCCACCGAGGAGTACGGCGACCTTGCCGAACGCCGCCGGTTCCGTGATGCGTGGGTAACGCACCTGGCTCATGCCGCCGCTCCTTTGCCCACCGCCTCGCCCAGCACATGCACCTCGGGGACCAGCCGGATGCCGTGCACCTCGGCGACCCGTTCCTGCACCTGGCTGATCAATGCCTCGATGTCGGCAGCGGTGGCCTGGCCGGTATTGATGATGAAGTTGGCGTGTTTTTCCGAAACCTGTGCGCCGCCCCTGCGCGTGCCCTTGAGGCCCGCCGCGTCGATCAGCCGGCCGGCGAAGTCACCCGGTGGGTTGCGAAAGACGGAGCCACAACTCGGCATGCCGAGCGGCTGCCTGGCCTGGCGTTCCTGGATCAGCTCACGCACGGCATCGAGGCTGGTCGGCCGGGCAGGATCGAACTGGAACCGCGCCGCCAGAAACCACTCTCCGGCCGGGCCCCGCACCTCGCGGTAAGCGACCTGGTACTCCGCAGGCGTACGTCGCAGGACCTCGCCACGGCGGGTGACCACCTCGACATCGACCACGTGCTGCCAGGTCTCGCCACCGAAAGCACCGGCATTCATGGTCAGCGCACCGCCCACGGTGCCCGGAATACCGGCAAAGAAACTCGCCGGTCCGACTTCCCAGCGCGCGCACTGGCGTGCCAGGACGGTGCAAGGCACACCCACCTCGACCTCGACGAGCCCTCCGCCCAGGTGGCGCAACTGTTCCAGGCAGCCCGCGGTGGCGATGACGGCACCGCGGATGCCACCGTCACGCACCAGCAGGTTGCTGCCGAGGCCCACCCAGTGCACGGGCAGCTGCGGATCCAGGCCGCGCAGGAAGTCGATGAGCTCGGCGCGTGAGCCGGGCCTGAAATACACGTCGGCCGGGCCGCCGACGCGCCAGGAGGTGTGCCGGGCCATCGGTTCGGCGTAGGAAATCCTGGTTTTTCCTGGTGCTGCCATCGCCAAGGTCCTCACGAACTGCGCTCCGGGCTGCGGTGTCGCGCGAGCCCCGCCGGAAGTTTCTGCGCCGCTGCACCGATGTCGCCCGCGCCCAGGGTCAGCACCACATCGCCATCCTCGAGCACGCCGGCCAGCAGTTGCGGCAGGCGGTCGAGGGCCGGCACAAACACCGGCTCCAGCCTGCCGAGACCGCGCACGGCACGGCAGATCGCGCGGCCGTCAGCCCCGGCGATGGCTTCCTCGCCAGCGGCATACACCTCGGTCACCAACAGCTTGTCGGCGCCCGAGAGCACCGCGGCAAAATCGTCGAGCAGGTCGCGCGTGCGGGTGTAGCGGTGCGGCTGGAAGGCCACGACGAGCCGCCGGCCGGGCCAGGCATCGCGCGCGGCACTCATGGTGGCGGCGATCTCCGTGGGATGGTGGCCGTAGTCGTCCACGAGCGTGACCTGCCCGGTGGCGATATCGACATCGCCCACGACCTGCAGGCGACGGTCGATGCCCTGGAAACCAGCGAGCGCACGCTGCAGGGCTGCATCGTCGAGGTTCAGTTCATGGGCCAGGGCCACCGCCGCCAGCGCGTTGAGCACGTTGTGCTGGCCCGGCAGATTGAGCGTGATGTCCAGCGGCGGGCGGCCGCCGGGCCGCAGCACGCGGAAGCAGGACCGCAAGCCCTCGGCACGGACGTCCACCGCGCGCAGGTCGGCACCAGGGCCCATCCCGTAAGTGAGCGTGGGGCGCTGCACGTCGGCAGCAATGGCGGCCACGCCCGGATCATCCAGGCAGAGGATGGCAAGCCCGTAGAAGGGCAGGTTGTGCAGGAACTCCACGAAGCTCTGCCGCAGCCGGCCAATATCGCCACCGTAGGTGCCGAGATGGTCGCTGTCGATGTTGGTCACCACCGCGATCATCGGCTGCAGGTGGATGAAGGAGGCGTCGCTCTCGTCGGCCTCGGCCACCAGATACTGGCCGGCACCCAGGCGCCCGTTGGTATCGGCGCTCTTCAGGCGCCCACCGATGACAAAGGTCGGATCTTCGCCCGCTTCGGCAAGCACGCTGGCAATCAGGCTCGTCGTCGTCGTCTTGCCGTGGCTGCCGGAAACAGCGATTGCATGGCGGAAGCGCATCAGC
>CAZQGA010000045.1:5421-10594 GCA_964592735.1 uncultured Chromatiaceae bacterium
GCCCGGCGCACGACGGGCTTGCGCCGGGCGCGTGCGGCGGCGAGTTCCTGATTGTCGCACGCCACCGCCGTGGATTGAACGACGACATCGGCTTCCCCGATGTTTTCCGCACGGTGGCCGAGGAAGATCTGCGCACCGAGCCGTGCCAGCCGCACGGTCATCGCCGATTCCTTCAGGTCCGACCCCTGGACGGCGTAGCCGAGGTTGAGCAGCACCTCGGCGATGCCGCCCATGCCCACGCCACCGATGCCGACCAGGTGGATGCGGTTGATCCTGCGCATGCGGTTCTTCACGCCGCCTCCCCCGCCTGCTGGCACAGGCTGGCGATGGTCTCCGCTGCACCGGGCTGCGCGAGTTCACGGGCCCGCGTGGCCCGCTCGATGATGCCCTCGCGCCCGCTGCCGAAAGCACTGATCTCCGCGGCAAGACGCGCAGGCGCCAGTTCAGCCTGCGGCAGCAGCACAGCCGCCCCGGCATCGACGAGGAAATGCGCATTGCGCGTCTGGTGGTCATCGACTGCGCCCGGGAAGGGCACCAGCAGCGCAGGCAGGCCGGCGGCTGCCAGTTCCGCGATGGTCAGTGCACCGGACCGGCAGATCACGAAATCCGCCCAGGCGTAGGCCGCCGCCATGTCGGTGATGAAGGCCTCGATGCGCGCGTCGATGCCGGCTGCACGGTACGCTTCACGTGCTGTCTCCAGCGTCGCCTCGCCAGTCTGGTGCCAGACCTGCGGGCGCTGCTGCGGGGACAACAGCGCCAGCGCCGGCGCCACCCCTTCGTTGAGCACCCGTGCACCCTGGCTGCCACCGAGCACCAGCAGACGCAATGGCCCGGTGCGGCTGGCGAGGCGTTCGGCGGGCACCGGCAGTTGCGCGATGTCAGCGCGCACCGGATTACCGGTGACACGCGTATTTTTTCCGGTGGAAAAACTGCCCGGGAAGGCTTCCAGCACTTCCCGGGCCAATCCAGCCAGAAGGCGATTGGTGAGGCCGGCCACCGCGTTCTGCTCATGGATGAGCAGTGGCCGGCCGAGGAGCCAGGCAGCCACGCCGCCCGGCCCGGAAGCAAAGCCGCCCATGCCGAGGACAGCCTTCGGGCGGCGCCGGCGCATCACACGCAGCGCATCGACAAGCGCCACGGCGAGGAGCCAGGGTGCGGCGAGCCAGGCGAGCAGGCCCTTGCGGCGCAGGCCGCTGACGCGGATGGTCTCGATGTCGAAGCCGTCCTGCGGCACCAGGCGCGTCTCCATGCCGTGACGGCTGCCGAGCCAGATGACCTGCTCGTTGCGCCCGCGCAGAACCCGCGCCACGGCAAGCGCCGGGAACACGTGCCCACCGGTGCCGCCCGCCATGATCAGGACCGGGGCGCGCTTCATGCGACAGCCCTCCGTCGGGTGGCCGCACGGCGCCGGCCGACCGCATCACGGTTCTCCATATCGATGCGCAGGAGCAGGCCATAGCCGATGAGCGTCACCAGGATGCTGCTGCGACCGTAGCTCACCAATGGCAGCGTCAGGCCCTTGGTCGGCAGGATGCCCATGTTCACGCCAATGTTGATGAACACCTGCGTCGCCTGCCAGGCGGCAAAGCCAAACGCCACGCAGGCCTGGTACCAGCGCTCACGCAGCGCGGCATGGCGGGCCACCAGCAGGATCCGCCAGATCGCCACACCGAACAGCGTCACCAGTGCAATGCTGCCTGCGAGGCCAAATTCCTCGGCGATGACTGCGAACACGAAGTCGGTGTGCGCCTCGGGCAGGTAGAAGAGTTTCTGCACGCTGCCGCCCAGCCCCAGGCCGGTCCACTCGCCGGTACCGATGGCGATCAGCGAGTTGGTGAGCTGGAAGCCGGTCTTGTACGGGTCCACCCAGGGATCGAGGAAGGATGTCAGGCGTACCACGCGATAGGGCGCGGCGACCGCCACGAGCGCGCCCAGCACCGCCACGGTGCCGACGCAGAGCATGAAATCGCGGATGCGCCCTCCGCCAACGAACAGCACGGCCAGCGTCACCACCATCAGCATCAGTGCCGCGCCAAAATCCGGCTGCAACAGCAGCATGACGCAGGCCACGCCGCCAAGCGCCAGCGGCCGGGCAAACCCGGCGAAGCTGTGGCGCAACTCCTCGTTGCGGCGCACGGCGTAGCCGGCGAAGTAAAGCAGCATGAGCAGGCGCGCCGGCTCCGATACCTGCACCAGGTTGACCCCGCCGACGCTGAGCCAGCGCGTGCTGCCGTTGACCGTGCGGCCGAAGCCCGGCACGAGCACGGCCGCCAGCAGCACAAAGGCAGCCATGAGCAGAAAGGGGCCGAGCCGCTCCCAGAAGGACGAGGGCGTGCGCAGCATCATCCAGCCGCCGAACAGGCCGATGGCAACGGCCCCCAGCTGGCGCCAGAAGAAATACAGCGGACCGCCATAGCTGCGTTCCGCGAGCGACATCGATGCGGAGGCGACCATCACCAGGCCGATGCCGAGCAGCGCTGCCACGGCGAGCACCAGCAGCCGGTCGAACTGCGGTTCGGCGGTGGCCGTTGCCACCCGGCCGGCCTCGACGCGCGCGCTCATGCCGCCACCTCACGTGCTGCCGCGGCAAACACCTCACCGCGATGCTCGTAATTGCGGAACATGTCGAGGCTGCTGCACGCCGGAGCAAGCAACACCGTGGCACCCGCCCGCGCCTGTGCGCGGGCAGCCGACACCGCCTCGGGCAGCGTTCCGGCGAATTCCACCTGGCAGGCACCGCCGAGTTCGCGCGCCATCTGCTCGCGGTCCTGGCCGATGAGGATCACCGTGGCGCCGCGTCCGCGCAACGCCGCGGCCAGCGCCGCGAATTCCTGGCCCTTGCCGTCGCCGCCCGCGATGAGGACCAGTGGTCCGGTGACGCTGCGGATGGCGGTGACCGCAGCTGCCACATTGGTGGCCTTCGAGTCGTCGATCCAGGTGATCCCGGCAGACCTGGCCACGACCTGCATGCGGTGCGGGAGGCCGCGAAACTCGCGCAAGGCCGTCACCGCGGCATCCAGCGGACCACCCACGGCCTGCACCAGCGCCAGCGCAGCCAGCGCATTGGACACATTGTGGCGGCCCGTGGTACCGAGTTCGACGACGGGCAGCAACCGACGCTCCCCGTGCGCGAGCCACTCACCGTCCGGCCCGCCAAGCACACCGAACTGGCCGGCGGCGGGGCTGTCGAGGCCGTAGCTCAGCGTGCGGGCACCCGGCGGCAACATCGCCGCCAGGGTCGGCTCGTCGCGGTTGACCACGGCGACAGCGCAGCGTGCGTAGATGCGCGCCTTGGCGGCGCCGGAGGCTGCCAGCGTGCCGTGCTTGTCGAGGTGATCGGGCGCGAGGTTGAGGACCACTGCCGCAGCAAGGGGCAGCGGCTCGCTGCGCTCGAGCTGGAAGCTGGAGAGCTCGAGCACATAGGCCTTCACGCTGTCATCGAGCAGGTCGAGCGCCGGCGTACCGAGGTTGCCACCGACCGCCACGGGCCAGTCGCCTGCCGCCAGCATGGCGCCAGCCATCGTCGTCACCGTGCTCTTGCCATTGGAACCGGTGACACCCAGCACCGGCGCTGCGCAGCGGGCGGCAAACAGGTCGAGATCGCTCTGCACCGTGAGGCCACGGCGCCGCGCATCGGCAAGCACCGGCAGATCGAGGTCGACACCGGGCGAGACGATGAGGGTGTTCACGCCAGCCGGCACCGTGACCGGCATTTCACCCGCCAGCAGCCCCGCGCCCGGCATGGCCGTGCGGATGGCCGGCAACGCGGGCGGCGCCGGGCGGGTGTCGGCAAACCAGGCCGCGACCCCACGCCGGGCCAGATACCGTGCACACGAAGCGCCGGTGACACCCATGCCCAGCACGAGCACGCTGCGGGCACTGGCGTCGGGCAAGTTGTGGCTGCGTGCGGCCATCAGCGGATCTTCAGGCTCGACAGCCCGACCAGGACGAGGATCACGGTGATGATCCAGAAGCGCACAATGACCTTGGGCTCGGCCCAGCCCTTGAGCTCGAAATGGTGGTGCAGCGGTGCCATGCGAAAGACGCGCTTGCCGGTCAGCTTGAACGACAGCACCTGGATCATCACCGAGACGGTTTCGGCGACGAAAATGCCGCCCATGATCACCAGCACCAGCTCCTGGCGCACGACTACCGCCACGCTGCCAAGCGCACCGCCAAGCGCCAGCGCACCGACATCGCCCATGAAGACCTGGGCGGGGTAGGCATTGAACCAGAGGAAGCCGAGGCCCGCACCCGCCAGCGCCGCACAGAACACCAGCATTTCACTGGCACCAGCGACGAAGGGGATGCCGAGGTAGCGCGAGTAGATGACATTGCCCGCAGCGTAGGCAAACACGCCAAGCGCACCGCCGACCAGTACGGCCGGCATGGTCGCCAGGCCGTCGAGCCCGTCGGTCAGGTTGACGGCGTTGCTGGTGCCGACGATCACCAGGGCGACGAACACGACGTAGAAGCCGCCCAGCGGGATCGCCATGTCCTTGAGGTAGGGAACCAGGAGCGCGGTCTCCTGCGGTGCGTCCGCAAAGGCGTAGAGAAAGCCCGCTGCCACCAGCGCAACCAGGGTCTGGCCGATGAACTTCGCGCGCGCCGAAAGCCCCTTCGGGTCTCGGCGCGTGAGTTTGCGGTAGTCGTCGACGAACCCGATGACGCCGTAGGCCAGCGTCACGCCGAGCACCGTCCACACGTAGCGGCTGCGCAGGTCTGCCCAGAGCAGCGTTCCCGCGGCGATGGCCAGCAGGATCAGCGTGCCGCCCATGGTCGGCGTGCCCGCCTTCGGCAGGTGGCTGCCCGGGCCATCCTGGCGCACGGTCTGGCCGACTTTTTTGGCCGCCAGGCGCCGGATCAGGCCCGGCCCCAGCACCAGCGACAGCGTGAGCGCCGTCAGCGCACTCATGATCGCGCGCATGGTGATGTAGGTGAACAGGTTGAAGCCCGTGATGAAACGCGTGAGGTACTCGGCGGCCAGGTACAGCATTGCTGCTCTCACTCCCCTGCCGGGCCGGCATCGGCCGCAAGCGCCTGCACCACCCGCTCCATGCCCATGGAACGGGATCCTTTGACGAGCACCGTGATGCCCGGCCGCGCTTCGGCAGAGAGTGCCACGGTCAGCGCAGGCACTTCCGGGTACCAGCGTGCATGGGCGCCGAAGGCC
>CAZQGA010000046.1:0-10516 GCA_964592735.1 uncultured Chromatiaceae bacterium
CTCGGATCATGCAGCTGTCCTGGCTCCAGCTCGCCCTGGTGGCATTCGGCGGTGCGCTCGGCTCCGTCGCGCGCTTCCTCGGCAGCGGGGTGGCGTACCGGCTCTTCCCGGGAGTCGCCTTCCCCATCGGGACGCTCGTGGTCAACGTGGCGGGTTGCCTGTTCATCGGCTTCGTCGGCGGGCTGGCTGAAGGCCGGCAGTTCCTCGTCCCGGATCTGCGGATATTCCTGTTCACGGGTGTCCTGGGCGGCTTCACGACTTTCTCGGCTTTTGCCTTCGAATCGCTCGGCCTCGGCCTCGATGGAGCCTGGCTGCGTTTCGGCACGAACATCGTCGCGCAACTCGTCCTGGGTCTCGGTGCGGCCTGGGCGGGGTACGCCATCGGCCGCGCGGTCTGACCGGATCGCCGGGTTGCGGCCCGCAAGCCCGGCCATTCTTGTCGGTAAAGACTCTGGATTTGCGCCTGGCAACCGTGGCCCGCGGGTGCTGTCATGGCGGTCATGCAGATACCGGCCGTCATTGACCGCTGGCTCACCGGCTGGGCAGAGCTGGTTCGTCATGATGCCGTGCCCGGCTATGCCGGGCGCAGTCGCTGTGAACGCCTGGGCCTCGACCTGGCCGCCGTCGCGGTGGGGCTTGCGAGCCCCGGCACCTGGTTTGCCGCACTCATCGCGCTGGCGACGGGGATCGCCGCCCTCCTTCTCGTCTGGCACTTCACCCTCACCGGCTGGCAGCGCGATGTCCTGCTCTGCCTGCCCGTGGTGGTCATCACGCCGTGGACGGCCAGTGCACGCCGCCGCCATCTCGCGCGCCTGCTCGCGCGCCGCAGCGTCCCGACTGAGACGGTCATCACGGACGGCGCTGCCGCGCCGGGCGACAGTCCTGTCCCGGCAACGGTGGGACGGGATGGGCCATGGCAGCATCGACAGGCGCGTCGGATGGCGGCGCAGGGCAGGGCATCGACACCGTTACGGCGCTGGTGGCGGTGGCTTGTGTCGGCCTGATCGTGGCCGTGGCGATTCCCGGGCAGCACGAAGCGGCTGCAGTGAACCGCCGCAGTGAAGTTCTGGCCCTGGCCGAGAGCCTGCGCAGCGCTGCACGCCTTGGCCATGCCTTCTGGCTGGCCCAGGCCGACCCTGCGGCCCAGCGCAGAAAAGGCGGGCCGACGGAGCTTGTGATTGCCGGCGGGCGCGGTGGCCGCGTTGCCTTCATCCATGGCTATCCCGTGGCTGCGGACGTCAGCCGGCTGATGGAAGCGGCCGAGACAGCCGCCTTCACGCGCTCCGGTGACAGCTTCCGGCATCGGGATGTGACCCCGGGCCGGCGCTGCGACGTGACTTACACGGTTCCGGAATCTGCCGGCAGCGAGCCGGTCCTGCAGATCGATACCAGCGGCTGCTGAGCGGCAAGGCAGGCCGCCTTGGCCGTGCGCGGTGGTGGTGGTGTAATGGCGCGATGAAACGCGTCATCAAGATCTTCCTTGGCCTCGTCGCCACCCTGCTGGTCCTCGCCGCTGGCCTCGCCATTGCCGTAGCCGTCCTTTTCGACCCGAAAGAATTCACGCCGCTGCTCGCGCAGTCGGTGGAGAAGGCCACGGGGCGCAAGCTCACGCTGGGCGGCGACATCAAGCTCGATTACTTTCCCTGCTGCAGCGTTCGCCTGGGCCAGGCTGCGCTGGGCAACCCGCCGGGATTTCCGGCGGGTGATTTCGTCAGTGCGCGGGACATCGACCTGAGCATCCGCATCTGGCCGCTGCTCACCGAAAGACGCATCGAGATCGGCGTGGTGACGATCGATGGGCTGGAGGCCAGCCTGCTGGTCAACAAGGCCGGCGTGAGCAACTGGGATTTTGCTGCGCAAGACGGCAAGGGTGAAGCGCCGGAGACCGCTGGCGATGCGCCGGCGGCCGCTTTCAGCATCGGCGGCATCCGCATCCGTGACGCGCAGGTGATCTATCGCGACGAGGATGTCGACACAGCCTACCGTGCCGAAAAATTGCAGTTGGAGACCGGGCCGCTTGCGGCCGCAGCGCCTTTCGATCTGCGCCTGTCCACCTACTTCACCGAAGAATCGGGCAGCCTTGCCGGCAATCTCGCGCTGCAGTCAGGTGCATCCTTCGATACCGATGCCGCACGCCTTGCGCTCAACAAGCTGCTGATCGACTTCGACCTCGGTGGCTCGGCCATTCCGGCGAAATCGCTCAGGGGCAAGCTGGCGGCCGCCGGGGCGACGCTCGATGCACAGCAGGACACCCGGCTGCATTTCATGCGCCTGGAGGGCGAGTTTGCCGCACCGGGGCTCGCCTCTCCGGCAGGAGATGCCAGCGGCAGCTTCAGTGCGGCCGAGGTCAGCCTCGCGGTGGGTGCGAGCAGCGAGCTCATCATTCCGGCACTGCAGGCGGATCTGGCCGTGAAGGGCAAGAGCATCCCGGGTGGTTCCCTGGCCGCGAAGCTTGCCGTTGACGGCCTCGAGTTCGATATCGACAAGATGGTCGGTGCCGTGCGGGCCTTCGATGTGGACGCCAATGGCCTCGGTGCGCACTTCGCACTCAAGGGCGGCGGGCGCCTGGGTGACAGGGGTGCGGATCTCGCCGGCACGCTCAAGCTCGATCCGGTCTCACCGCGCAGCCTGCTTGCCGCACTCGGCGAATCCGTGCCGCATACCGCTGACCCGCAGGTGCTGACACGCCTCGCCGGCACGGCCGGCTGGTCACTCGGCAAGGACCTGCTGGACCTGAAAAACCTTGATTTCCAGCTCGACGACAGCCGCTTCACCGGCAGCCTGGGCGTCCGTAACTTCGACAAGCCGCTGACCCGTTTCGACCTGCGCGTCAGCCAGCTCGACCTCGACCGCTACCTGGCCCCGGAGGAAGCGCCGGGAGGTGCATCGGCAAAGGCCGGGGCGGGTGCTGCCAGGGGCGGCGACGATATTCCCGTCGCAACGCTGCGCGACCTGCGTCTCGACGGGCGTATCGCCGTGGGGCAGCTCGTGTTTGCGAAGACCCGGCTCAGCGACGTCAGTGCCACGGTACAGGCGGACGGCGGCCGCGTGCGGATCGACCCGCTCGCCGCGCAGCTCTACGGTGGCAGCTACCGGGGCAGCATTGGCATCGATGCCAGCGGCCCCAAGGCCCGTGTCACGCTCGATCAGCAACTGACCGCACTGCAGGTGGGCACGGTGTTGAAGGACCGTTACCAGACGGACAGCCTGGCTGGCGCCCTGAGCGGGCGCATCACCGCGAGCGGCAGCGGCAACAACAGCGACGACATCCTCGCGACGCTCGCCGGCAACGTGGCGCTGTCACTCGCCGACGGTGCCTACCAGGGGACTGATCTCTGGCATGAAATCCGCAGCGCCCGCGCACGACTCAAGGGTGAACCCCTGCCGCCCGCGCCAGAGAGCCCGCGCACGCCGCTCAATGCGGTGGAACTCGGCGGCACGCTGGTCGACGGTGTGCTGAAGACCAACCGCCTGCTCGCCGAGATCCCGTTCATCCGCCTCACCGGCACGGGCGGCATGAACCTCGTCGCACGCAGCATGAACTATGCGCTGCAGGCGCAGGTGTTCGAGAACCCGACCTTCGAGGATGGCACGACCATCAAGGATTTGAAGGGGCTGTCGATCCCGCTCACCGTGAAGGGCCCGCTCGATGAGCCGAAGGTCGGTGTCGACCTGAAGAACATGCTTGGTGAGGTCGCGACGCAGAAGCTGAAGGAAAGGCTGCTCAAGAAACTGGGCGGCGATGACGACCGGCCCGCCGTGCCTGCCCTGCCGGATGAGGCTGCACAATCCGGGGCACCCGGGGAGTCTGCCGGGCCGGCAGCCGAGCCGCAGAAGAAAGAGAAGCCGCGCGACGTCCTCAAGCGAGGCCTGCGCGATCTCCTCAAGCCAGCCCCGGAGCCACAACCCGAGCCATGAGCCGCGGAGCGGCCCGCGCGTGACCACGGATATAGCCCCGGCGCTCCTCGCCTGGTGGGATGTACACGGGCGCAAGGACCTGCCCTGGCAGCGCAACCCCACGCCCTATCGCGTGTGGGTGTCGGAGATCATGCTGCAGCAGACGCAGGTGGCGACGGTCGAGCGGTACTACGACCGCTTCATGGCGGGCTTTCCGGCGGTGCATGAGCTTGCCGTTGCGGACGAAGACGCCGTGCTGCACGCCTGGTCCGGGCTTGGTTACTACCGCCGCGCACGCAACCTGCATCGCGCGGCACGCATCGTGCGTGACAAGCACGGTGGCGAGCTGCCGATGGATTTCAATGCCCTGCTGGCGCTGCCCGGCATCGGCCGCTCGACCGCCGGCGCGATCCTCGCGCTGGCCGCCGGACAGCGCCATGCCATCCTCGACGGCAACGTCAAGCGCGTGCTGACACGCTTGGCCGGCATCGAGGAGCCGCCTGGCCAGGCCGCGGTGCTGGCACGGCTTTGGGAGCTTGCCGGGCGCAACACGCCGGCCGACCGGCCAGGCCCCTATGCACAGGCGATGATGGATCTCGGTGCAACGGTCTGCACCCGTCGCCGTCCTGCTTGCGAGTGCTGCCCGCTGCGTGATTACTGCCTTGCCCATCGCACGGGCCGCGCCGAACAGCTGCCAGCAGTGCAGGCACGGCGCCCGCGGCCCTTGCGCCAGAGTATCGTCCTGCTGGTGCGCATTGGCGCTACGCATGTGCTGCTCGAAAAACGCCCGACCGAGGGCATCTGGGGCGGGCTCTGGGGCTTGCCCGAGGTCGCGGCGGTGGACGCCATCGGCGACTGGTGCGAGCGTGAAATCGGCACGGTGCCAGAGCGCATTCGCGTACAGCCCATGTTCCGCCACGGCTTCACGCATTTCGATCTCGACATGACGCCGGTGGAGGTGGAAGTCCCGCTGCCCGCCCGCGTTTTGGATGGCGGGCGCTGGCTCTGGTATAACCTGCGCGCTCCCGCCCGTGTTGGCCTTGCCGCGCCGGTGACGAGGCTGCTTGATTCCCTTCTCGAGGAGCGGCGTGAGCCGCAATAGCCCATGCCCAGACAAGTGCACTGCGTTCTTCTCAGGACCGAGGCCGATGGCCTTGATTACCGTCCCTACCCGGGTGAACTCGGCCAGCGCATCTATGACAGTGTTTCAAAACAGGCCTGGCAGCAGTGGATCGGCCACCAGACCATGCTGATCAACGAATACCGGCTCACGCCGATCGAGCCCAAGGCGCGCAAGTTCCTCGAGGGCGAGATGGAAAAATTCTTCTTCGGCGACGGCTCGCAGCGACCGCCCGAGTTCACGCCCGGCTGATCCCCGCCGCCAGCGGCGATCCCGGCGTTCGCGGCCGGGCCCGGGCTTGCGTGGCTTCAGAACGACTTCTGCGCCTGCAGCAGCAGCTGGACCTTCGAGACGCCATCCGGCGGTGAGACCGGGAAGGCGAGGTCGATGTGCATCACGCTGCCGACCGCCGAGCGCGCATTGCCGATGCGCAGCCCGACGCCCACATCGGCGAGCCACCCGCTCGCGGGCTCCAGCACCGGATCGCCCGTGCCGGTCGTCACAGGATCGCGACCCCAGGTGCGCCCGGTGTCGGCAAACACGGCACCACCCACGCGGAACAGGCGGAATGGGTACCAGTCGGTGTAGTAACGCTCCTCGACGGTAAGGAGCGCGCGCGTGTTGCCCGTCTCATACCGCAGCGGGTAACCGCGCAGGCCATTGTCACCGCCGAGCTGCAGCCGGTGGTCCATCGTCAGGCCACTGCCGTGGGCGCCACCCGCGTAGGCCATGAAGGTGTTGCGCTCGTCGAAGCGGTGGTAGAAGCGCGAATCCGCCTGCAAGACGGTGTCCACCAGGCCGCGGCCCGATTCGACGCGCCCCTCCCAGCCCGAGGACAGGTGCAGGTCACTTGCCTCGCCGATCGGCATGCCCATGCTGCCGAGGATGGAGAAAATGCCCGCCGAGCGATCAGCGCCGAAGGCGGGTGCCGACCAGCCCACCGAGGCGAGCAGGCGCCGGCCAAGGAAGACATCCTCTGTGCGCCCGATCTGGTCGCGGTTGCTGGAGGTGACGAACTGGTTCTCGATCAGTTCGATGCCGATCCACGGATAGGAGAGCGTGTAATCCTGCGGCAGCTCGCGGGTGGGCGTGCTGCCATCGACCACGGCCTGGTAGCGCGCGCTGTCATAGCGATAGCCGGCGAGCCAGCGCCGTGTCCAGCCGCCGACCAGGCCCCTGGAGATGCCGCCCTGGAGCGAATAGTCGCGATAGCTGCTGCGGAACTCACTTTGTTTGTCGCCGAAGGCGTAGACCGGAGTGATCTCATCGACGCTGCCGCCACTGATGCCCGCGCTCCAGCGGGAATCGAGTGAATAGAACGGGCGTTCGATTGTGAGGTAGCTGCGCTGGCCATCGCTGGTGTTGGTGTAGTTTGCCCCGGTGGCCCAGCGTGAGTGGAAGAGCTGCGGGTCGCTGAATTGCAGGCCGAGACCCGAGCGGTCGACGTTGTTGCGGTACTCCACCGCAAGCCGCTGGCCAAGGCCCAGGAAGTTCGTGTCGGCGAGACGCAGGCGCGACTTGTTGGCGCCGCCGGAGCGGCCGAAGCTGAGGCCCGGTTCCAGGGTCCAGACGTCATGCACGCGGACTTCGAGATCCACGGTATTGCTGTCCGGGTCGTAGCGGGTGGGACGCACGTCCGCGTCGGAGAAGTAGCCCTGATCGCGGAGATTGCGTGCCGTCTCTGCCGCCTTGTCGGCGGAGAACGCCTCCCCGGGGCTGAAGAGCAACTGGTCGGTGACGGTCGCTTCCCGCGTGCTGTAGTGGAGGTCGTTCGCCAGCCGGAAGAGCAGCTTGTCTTCCCGGGGGTCGGCTGTGTCGAAAATGTCCTGCACCTTGATACGGACATTGCCAATGGATGCACCCCGGGCCTCCAGTTCCCCGGGGCTGGGGATCTCAGCCACCCCGCCCGTCGAGCGGCTGCCGGCACCGCGGCTGCGGGCCTCCGGCGAGATGAAGCCGAGCGCCGCCATGGTCTCCATGCCGGCATCGGTATCCGCATCGGCATCCGCCCGGACTGCCGGCGTGCCGAACACCGCCAGGACAATGCAGGAGGCGAGCCAGCATGCGGCGCGGGTTTCGCGGGCAGCCATCCCGCAGCAACTGCCATGCCGTCCGGCGATACCGGGCGGCGCCTGTAAGTGGTTGCGATCCATTGCGCCCCTCCGCGGAGGCTGTTGCCTCCTGCCGCAGCGTGGGACGCTGACGGCTGCCGGCTTCAATCGCAGCCTGCCGCAGCTGCCCGGCCCTTAAGTCCCGCCGGCGAGCTGCTTGCCTTGACGTGGCTTGGCAAGGACGGCTTAAATACCGCTCCCCCGCGCGGCAACCCCGCCGGGCGCCCCAAGCGGCTGCGGCATCAGGCCCGCCAGCCCGCCCGGATGGCCAGGTAGCTCAGTTGGTAGAGCAGCGGACTGAAAATCCGCGTGTCGATGGTTCGATTCCGTCCCTGGCCACCATTTAACAATTGTGCGTTCCGCGCATATTGATCAGCCAGGCCTGCTTGAGCCGTGGGATTTCAGGCAGTACCTCGCAGAAGGCTCAGTTGCCGTTAATAATCACTTATCATCGTTCCCGCAGCTGCAGCGCTCCTGATTGCGCCTGCAACGCAGCACGGGTTTTTGTTTTTCTTGAAGGAGACCAGAGATGAGCCAGTACCAGCCCCGCACACGGGCAATCCCCCTGCCGGGGGCGCGCGCGGAGTCTGTCCTTGCCACCAACCGGGTGATCCGCAATACCTACCTGTTGCTGTCGATGACGCTGGCGTTCTCGGCGGTGGTGGCGGGGGTGGCAGTGGCGTTGCGGCTGCCATATCCGGGCGTCGTGGTGACGCTGGTCGGCTACTTCGGCCTGCTCTTCACCGTGCACAAGCTCCAGAACAGCGGCTGGGGAATCCTGGCGGTGTTCGCGTTGACCGGTTTCATGGGCTACACCCTGGGACCGATCATCAGCCTGTACCTGGGCCTGCCCAACGGCGGGGCCGTCGTCATGCAGGCGATGGGCGCGACTGCAGTCATCTTCATCGGCCTGTCTGCCTATGCGCTGACCACGAAGAAGGATTTCAGCTTCATGGGCGGCTTCCTGATGGTGGGCATCCTGGTGGCCTTCATCGGCAGCCTGGCAGCGATCTTCCTGCAGATTCCGGCGTTGTCGCTGGCCGTCTCGGCTGCCTTCGTCCTGCTGATGTCCGCGCTCATCCTCTACGAGACCGGCAGCATCATCCATGGCGGCGAGACCAACTACGTGCTGGCGACCGTGACTCTGTTCGTCTCGATCTTCAATCTTTTCATCAGCTTGCTGCAGTTGCTCGGGGTCTTCAACGGCGACGACTGAGGGCCGGTGCCGGGTTGGGGCTTCGAAGGCCTGGCGATCCGGTGCCGTTGGGGGGCGGGCGCAGGGTGCACTGATGCCTTGATTCCTGGCTGTCGCGGGATTATCTTCCGCGGCAGTCATTGCCCAGGCAGCCATTTTGCCCCCCTTCTACGAGCCCGATGCCTTCACCCCGGCGAATTCGCTGGGTTACCTGCTGCGTCGGGCAAACAAGCTCAGCATGGCGCGTGCCGAGGCGGCTTTCGCGGGCAGCGAGCTCAGCTTTACGCAGTGGATCGTGCTGGCGCTGGTGTTCAACGGCACGGCGGCCACCTGCGCGGAGCTCTCGCGCAACATCGGCCACAGCAGCGGGGCGATGACCCGGCTAATCGACCAGCTCGAGGCGCGTGGCCTGCTGGCCCGTCAGCGCGACGATACCGACCGGCGCGTGACGCAGCTCACCCTGACTGATACGGGGCGCCGCACCTTCACGGATCTCGCGGCGCGTGTGATCGGGCGCTGGAATGAAGTGCTCGACGACTTCGATCGCGAGGAGATCGTCCACCTGATCGCCACGCTCAACCGGCTCGTCACCCGCCTGGAGGCCATCGAAGGGCAGGGGAGCTGAAGCCGTGAATCCCCGTCTTCCCGCCGCATTGATAAGCGCGCTGGTGCTGGCCGCCTGCATGGCGCCGCACGAACGCGACGTCGCCGCGCCCATGGCCGTGTCGGAGCTCGGCCTCGCGGCGGCTCCGGGGCCTGCCGTCGCAGTCGAGTGGTGGCGTGCCTTCGGCGATCCGCAGCTCGAGCGCATCATCGCCGATGCGCTCGGCGGCAGCCCGACGCTGGCTGCAGCGCTGGCCCGTGTCCGTCTTGCGGAAAGCGTGCTCGCGGCCAGCGAGTCCACGCGCCGGGCGCAGGTTGATTTCGACGCCGACGTGCAACGCCAGCGCCTGAGCGATGCCTACATCATCCCGCCGCCCTATGGCGGCAGCACGCGCGGAATTGGCCAGGCGCAGGCGAATCTCGGTTGGGACCTCGATTTCTGGGGGCGGCAGGCAGCCGCGGTGGACCAGGCGCGGGCTGAAGCCGGCGCTGCCATGCTCGATTACGACGCAGCCCGTCTCGTCCTTGCCGGTTCGGTGGCACAGACCTACGTCGAGCTCGCACGCGCCGACCGGCAGTTGGCCCTCACGCAGGCAGCGCTGGTCGAACGCGGGCAGGCACTGGAACTTTCCCGCCTGCGCCTGCGCAGCCACCTCGACAGCGAACGCGACCTGCGTACCGCGGAGGTGCTGCGTGCCCAGGCCGCACAGGTGGTGGTGCGCCTGCAGGGTGAGCGCGAGACGCTGGTTCATGCGCTCGCACTCCTTGCCGGCCAGGGTGCAGGCTACTACGCGACGATCGCACCGCCCGG
The DNA here is from genome assembly GCA_964592735.1 of uncultured Chromatiaceae bacterium. Lineage (GTDB taxonomy): Bacteria > Pseudomonadota > Gammaproteobacteria > Steroidobacterales > QUBU01. The sequence goes on from CAZQGA010000046.1 coordinate 9,738, forward strand.
GCTTGCGCTCGATGCGCTGCCGGCGCTGCCTGCCGAGTTGCCTGCGGATCTCCTCGCACGCCGGCCCGACATCCTTGGCGCGCAGGCCCGCATCGACGCGGCGATGGCGGGCCGACGGGTGGCGCGCACGGCGTTTTACCCGAACATCAACCTGACCGGCCTCGCCGGCGTGCAGGCGATCGGCCTGAACAATATCTTCACGAAGGACGCCGCGACCTACGGCGTCGGGGCTGCGCTCCATCTGCCAATCTTCGATGGCGGACGTCTGCGCGCGGAGTATGCCGGTGCGGGTGCCCGCGTCGATGCGGCGATCGCCGACTACGACCGGGCGGTCTTGACCGCAGTCCGCGAGACTGCCGACGCACTGACCCGCGTGGGCAGCGTTTCTGCCGACCTTGCCGCCCAGCGCGAGGTCACGTCCGGTGCGACGGAGCTGCGCCGACTCGATGACGTCCGCTTCAACTCCGGCCTCGGCTCGCGGCTCGATGTGATCGCCGCCGGGCTGCGACTGCTCGCCGCCCGCCAGGGAACCCTCGACCTCGAGGCCGACCAAGCCATCGCAGGGATCCGGCTTCTGCTTGCGCTGGGCGGCGGCTTTGACCCGGCAGCCAGCAGTGCTGCCATTGCCGACACAAGGCCATCTCCATGAGCGACAGCAACAACCTCCCCCCTTCGGCTGCCGTGGCGGGCAGTTCCCCGGCCAGCGCACCGCCGGCTGCCGTGCCGGCGCGCAAAGGCAACGGGCGTGCCCGCCGCCAGGGCCTCATGATGCTTGCTGT
>CAZQGA010000047.1:0-10323 GCA_964592735.1 uncultured Chromatiaceae bacterium
TACTCGAAGTAGAACCGCAAGGTTGCATGGGCCAGCCCGACAGAGAGGAGGCCAGAGACCACGGAGGCGACGATATAGAACATCTCGAGCGCGCCATATTCGGAGACACTCAGGTAGTTGGTGTAGATTGGCAGCAGCAGAAACGCCGCCGCACGATTTAACACATTGCCGAATGCGTATATCGTCGTGTGCTTGAAAAAATTCCCGAGTGATGTACTAGTTGCCATCAGGCTGGCTTCCGGAATCCCCGTCTGATTGTGGCGGCCACGAGCCGGTCACGGCACAGCACTCAATGACTGGATCTTTCTCCTGAGCATGCCGGAGAAGTGGCGCAGCCGGTGCTCCAGGGCGAGCAGGCGGCCTCGCAACCCCCGGGAATGGACAAGCATGGTATGCATGGGGACTTCCGTGCAGCCGAACTCGGCCTTGTAGGACGCGGTGCCGCCCTTCATAAAGTCATAGCGCACTTGCCGATCCCGCATTGCGGCGTCGATGGCATAGGTCTGGGCAAGAATCCCCGGCGAATACTTTGCCGCGGCTTCAACATCGAAACCACCCTGGTAGAAGTAGACCGTGGCATTGCACCGAATGTTGTAAGTCATGGCGATGACCAACCCGTCCAGCACCAGCGCGCCCATGTCAAGCATGTTCCTGGGCAACAGCAGCCGCGTCAGCCGGCGGTGGAACTCGATGAACCGCGGGGCGGCAAACGCACCTGGCTGCCCGCGTGATTTCCAGCGTGAAGTGTGGAGGCGGACAAGGTCATCAAAGGCGCTGTCCAGTGCCTGCGCCTGCTCGACCCTGCGCATCTCAACGTGTCCCTCACGCTCGAACCGGCGTCTTCTGTATTCCAGCCGTTTCGCGGAGCCACGATCGAGCGTGGCCAGGTAACTGCTCCATGAATCCGGCAGGTCGATGAAGTATCGGATTCCGGTTTTTCTGAGTGCGATGAAGAAGCCCGCGCGCGTCACCTCGTCTGTGAAGGTGGTCCTGAGCATGGAGCCATCCAGGACATCATTGAAGATCACCTGATCCCAGGAGCGATCTTTTTCGAGATGCTGCCAGACAGCCCTGGAAACCTCGGCCTCCCGGCCGCGCCGGGCGATAATATCCAGATATTCCGAAGCAACTTCCTCAAATTCAGGCTCGCCGGTTCCGACGAACCGCAGGATGCGGATCGGCAACAATCCGAAGCGCTTGCGGCACTGCGTAAACAGTGGAACCAGACCCACCAGCTCGTCCCGCTCGTGGACAGCCAGAACATGCAGTGCGGCACCACAGTCGTGGTAGATCTCCCACCAGGTATTGATCCACTCCCACCGGAGGCAGGGCCCCTCGGCATCAGCCCCATCCAGCAGGCTGTTCCAGGCCTCGCACATGCCGGCCAGTTGTTCCGCAGAGTCGATTGCGGAAACCGTCATGTTTGCCGGCATGACACTTACTCGGTGGCGTCTGGTGGCGGACGGACATCAGGTGCCCGGCCGTAGATCGTGGCAGTGTTATCGTGGTCTCGTCGCAGTACGCGCAGCGGATAGCCCATGACCATGACCCGCGAGGGGAGATTCCGTGATACCACTGAATTGGGTCCAATGGTCACACCATCACCAACATGGATATTGCCAAAAAGCACCGACCCCACACCAATCCAGACACGGTCACCGATGGTTGGCACCCCGCCCGCACCATCTGCACGACGGCCGATCGTCACCTGGTGCGCCACGTTGCAGTCACATCCCATTCGTACCGGGCCGATCAGGACGCCGCTGAAGTGGCCTATGTACAGGCCGCCACCAATTTCGGCGTGCTCATCGATATGAATGCCCCAAAAAATGATGCAAAGCTTGTCCAGCAGGTAATAGACGAATTTCAGCGGCAGACGCAACAAACTGGCGTGCACAACACGATTCAGCCACGAACCGAAACGGTAGACGGCCACAGCCTGCAGTCCGGGCGCATCAATGATGATGCGGAGTTTCTCAAAAACCCCGGGATTGCCGTTGCTGCTATCCAGGCTGTAGTAACGCTGCAGATCGCGCCTGAGGAGGTTAAACATGGCAAGCGCGAGTCCATTTCATTGGCGAGTCTCAGCGGGAAGGATGGCCGGCTGCATCCATGTGCTGCAGAAATTCGACAAAGGACTTGTCCATGGCCTTATAGGCAGCTGGCGTCAGATGCACCAGATCACCGACATCATATTCCGGCTTGAGATAGCGATCGCTGTCACTCACCCGCAAAACAGCCTCGAGATCAAACAATGGTATGCGCTCCCTGGCCGCATACTGGTGCAGCCAGTCGTTATAGTCTGTGACATGGTCGAGCCAACTGCGCATGCCCAGGAACCGCTTTATGCCGGTCTTCACCCTGCCGATGAGGTCCGGGGGCGCACCAACCGGAGCGGTCGTGACCAGAACCGGCCGGATACCTGAGCGGCGCAGTTCTGCCACCCAGGCTTCTACATGCTGGTGATATTGCGCAGGGTCACCGGGAAAGTAGGTCGAACATGAGTTGATCGCGACCCAGCCCGGCCTGTCCTTGCGCGCAACGATCTCGTTGATCAGCGGGCTCTTGTCGAAGGCACCGTTGCCGACATAGCTCAAGTCATACCCTGGCAGGGATTGACGTCTTGCGAGCTGATCGAAATGCCAGGCCTTTTCGATCGAAGCACCCACGAGAACTACGGTCTTGGTGACCTGCGCTTGAGCCGGAGTCATCGCCATGCCCCATCCAAGCGCCGCCGCATAAAGCGCCAGTCTGCCGAAGCCAAGTGTCATGCCACCACCCCCGGGGGATCAAATACGCGCTCTGCGGGTGCGTACAGGCCGCGCGGCCAGGAAGTGCGCTGGCCTCCTGGACGCTGGATCCAGTGCAGGCAAAAAGGATAAAGAGTTCCGGCAGGCACGTCCATGCCGGCATCAGCTAATCATGACAAGCGGCACATTTTCCAGCCGCCTTCCAGCGGCAAGCCTCTGGACCGCGGGAATCGCCTGATCAGCCGGCTACCGCCGGGAGGGACTTCCCGGGCCATGGTCAATTCCCCAGCCGCCAACCTGCGCGCACATTTATAATCCGGACTGGACACCCAGCGCAGCATGACGCGCAGCCCGAAGGCCCCGGTCACGTGCCTCAGCCACCCGCCACGCTCCTGATGAAGCGTGTGCCGGCCAAGAGACGATTGAACGCCTTCCGCAAGTGAACCACGTTGTGCAGGACAGACAGGCTCCCTACGGCGTTCCAACCACCCAGGCAGAGTACAAATTGCGCATTCACTATCTTGATGCAACGCGGAGTGTGCTGATGAGCCTGGGCGTGGTGTTGCACGCTGCAGCATTGTACAACCCGGTGGAAAAATGGGCGCTTAACGACCCCGGCGGCAAGCCGGTTTTCAACATGGTGGAGGAAGCCATCCACATCTTCCGGATGCCCGCATTTTTCATGGTTTCAGGCTTCTTTTCCCTGCTGGTGATGCGCAGATACACCGGGCGCTTTCTCAGCATGCGCTTGACAAGAATTGTTCTACCGCTGCTTTCGACAGCGTTGATCGTGAATACCGCCCAGGCGTATGTCCTGTGCAATTACCGCGATGGCACGCAAAGCTTCATGGCCTGTTATGCCGGTGAAGGACTGCTGGAACTCATCCGGAGCAATCGCTGGGTCTCACATTTGTGGTTCCTGATCAACCTTGCCCTATATACCGTGGCCGCGTACGCAGCCTGGCGCGCTCCCTGGCGCGGGCACCCGCAACTGGCGGGTATCCTCGTGAAAATCGCACAATTCCTGAAACAGCCGATGGCCCTGTTTCTGTTGCCATTGGCAGCCATGCTGCCATGGGTGGCGGCCTACAAGCTGGAGGCATGGGTAGAGCCGGTCGTCGGGTTTATTGACCTGCCGGACCTCGTGCACTATGGCTTGTTTTTTTTAATTGGCATGTGGATGTTTCACGATCGCGAGATCCTTGATCGTTACACCCAGGCCAGCAAGACCACGATACTGGGTGCCGGCATGGGGCTGGCGGGCATCATTGCGCTGTGGCCCAAGCCGGCCGGGATCGGCGACAACCTCATTTTCTATTACTGCGACACATTGTTGTCGTTGAGCAGTTCCGTGCTTGTACTTCATTTTTTCAAGTTCTTTGCCGCAAGGCCGACGAAGATATTTTCCTATCTTTCCGATGCTTCTTATTCGGTTTACCTGTTTCACCACATCACCGTAATAGTCCTGGGCATGTTGCTGATGAACACGCTTTTCAATGCCTATATGAAATTCACAATAGTCATGGCAGCAACGCTCGCCATCACGCTCGCCATCCATCACTTCCTTATATTGAGGATCAAATTGCTGCGCCTGCTGTTTAATGGCAAATACGCCGGGCGGCAAGCCGCCTGAGCGTGGAAGCCAAGATAAAACGGGGCGACGGTCACAATCCCGCCATGCCTCCCGCCCAACGCCTCGTCCTCGTCGACGGCTCCTCTTATCTGTACCGGGCCTTCCACGCACTGCCATCCCTGTCCTCAAGCCAGGGTGAGCCGACCGGTGCCGTTCTCGGCGTCCTCAACATGCTCCACAAGCTGCAGCGGGAGGAAGCTCCAGAGCTGATCGCGGTGGTAATGGACGCGCCGGGCAAGACGTTTCGCGATGAACTTTTTGCCGGTTACAAGGCGCACCGGCCACCCATGCCCGATGAACTCCGGGTCCAGGTGCAACCCCTGATGGAGGCAGTCACGGCAGCCGGCCTGCCCCTGCTGCGAATTGAAGGTGTCGAGGCGGACGATGTCATTGGCACGCTGACGCGGCGGGCAGCCGCCCAGGGCATCGACACGCTGATCTCCACCGGCGACAAGGACATGGCCCAGCTGGTTGGCCCGCATGTCACCGTCGTGGACACCATGGCAGGGAAGACCTATGACCGCGAAGGCGTGATCGCCAAATTCGGGGTGGGGCCTGAGCAGATCATCGACTACCTCGCGCTGGTCGGTGACAGCTCGGACAACATCCCGGGCGTGCCGAAGGTGGGCCCGAAGACGGCGGCCAGATGGCTGCAGGAATTCGGCTCGCTCGACAGCATTGTGGCCAACGCCGCGCAGATTTCCGGCAAGGTTGGCGAAAGCCTGCGGGCAAATCTCGATTCGCTGGCCCTGTCGAGACAACTCGCGACCATCCAGTGTTCACTGGATCTCGACGTCGCTCCACAGGATCTGCGGCCACGCGAGCCTGATCTTGCCGCCCTGCGCACGCTCTACGAGCGGCTCGAATTGCGCGGCCTCCTCAGGCAGCTCGATGCACAGGTAATGCCAGCGGCCAGCGACACCCCGGCGCACCCCGGCCCGGAGCGCGGCAGGCATGCCATCGACAGCCACTACGAGACGATCCTCGACCACGCGGGCCTCAGGCCCTGGCTGGAAAAAATCACGGCTGCGGAGCTCACGGCCCTCGATACCGAAACCACCAGCCTTGATTACACGCAGGCCAGGATCGTCGGGCTGTCACTCGCCACGGTGGCTGGCGAAGCAGCCTATATACCGATGGGTCACCGTTATCCGGGTGCACCCGGGCAGCTCTCGCACGACGAAGTCCTCGGGCTGCTGAAGGACTGGCTCGAATCACCACGCCATGCAAAGGTCGGGCACCACCTGAAGTACGACGCCCACGTACTCGCCAATCACGGAATTACGCTGCGCGGCATGGCCTTCGACACCATGCTGGAATCCTATGTGCTGAACAGCACGGTGATCCGTCACGACATGGATTCAGCCGCACGCCACTATCTGGGCCACGAAACCATCCGGTATGAGGACGTGGCGGGCAAGGGTGCGACCCAGATCGGCTTCGCCGACGTTCCCGTCGAGGCAGCGACGAACTACGCCGCCGAAGACGCCAACGTCACCCTGCAACTGCATGAGACGCTCTGGCCCAGGCTCCAGGCCGAGCCCCGGCTCGCAACCGTGTACCGGGACATCGAGCAACCGCTCGTCCCGGTGCTCCTGCGCATGGAGGAGACCGGCGTTCTCGTCGACACGAAACTGCTGCGGACCATGAGCCAGGAGTTTGCCGTCAAGATGGCGGGGGTTGAAAAGCAGGCCCACGCCACCGCCGGCCGGCCGTTCAACCTGGGCTCGCCGAAGCAATTGCTCGAAATCCTCTTCGAGGAGCAGAAGCTGCCCGTGCTGCGCAAGACACCGACGGGCCAGCCCTCCACGGCAGAGGACGTGCTCGAGGAACTGGCAGGCGATTACCCGCTGCCCAGGCTGATCCTCGAGTACCGCAGCCTGGCCAAGCTGAAATCCACCTATACGGACAAGCTGCCTGAGCTCGTATCGGCGCGCACGGGTCGTATCCACACTTCTTATCATCAGGCGGTGACCGCTACGGGCCGGCTCTCCTCGTCGGATCCGAACCTGCAGAACATCCCGGTCCGCACGGAAGACGGCCGCCGGATCCGCCAGGCGTTCATCGCGTCACCGGGGCATGTGCTCGTGGCAGCCGATTACTCGCAGATCGAGCTGCGCATCATGGCGCACATCTCCGGGGACGAGGGCCTGCTGGCAGCCTTCGCCGCAGACACCGACATCCACCGCGCCACCGCTGCGGAAGTCTTTGGTGTTGCACCAGCAGACGTGAGCGCCGACCAGCGCCGCTCCGCCAAGGCGATCAACTTCGGGCTGATCTACGGCATGTCCGCCTTTGGCCTCGCCCGTCAGCTCGGCATCGGGCGCGAGGAGGCGCAGGGATACGTGGACCTCTACTTTACCCGCTATCCGGGCGTGAAGGCCTACATGGACCGGACGCGACGCGAGGCCCGCGAGCGCGGATATGTCGAGACCGTGTTCGGCCGACGGCTATACCTGCAGGACATCAACGCCCGGCAGGCGACACGCCGTCAGTACGCCGAACGCAGTGCCATCAATGCCCCCATGCAGGGCACGGCCGCCGATATCATCAAGAAGGCCATGCTTGCCGTAGATGGCTGGCTGCACACAGAGCACATTGCGGCCAGCCTGACGATGCAGGTCCACGACGAACTGGTTCTCGAGGTCCACGAGAATGCCTGTGCCGAGGTCCTGGCAGTCCTGCCACGGCTGATGGCTGCTGCAGCGCACCTGCGGGTACCACTCAGGGTGGATGCACGCGCAGGTGCCAACTGGGACGAGGCACACTGACAGCGCCCGGCTGCGGAACTTTCTCGCGGCGGCTGCCTCAAAGCCTGCACGCGTCACGAAGACGTCCCGCCTCTCCCCCCCCTCCCCCAAGGCGGGTTGTGTCGGCCGGTTACCCCAAGCCGGTCGTGATGGCCGCCCCGGGCGCTCCCCCTGTACTCCGCGCCCGGGGCTTTTTTTGCCTTGCGGACCGTTGGGTTACGGATCAGCGCTGCAGCATTTCCCGCAGGCGGGCCCGCGCCAGCTCAACGCCGTCCCCGGCGGTAGCTGAAAACAACTGCACCGTGACGCCAGCCGCCACAGCGGCAACGGCAGCCCTCAGGGCCGCAGCCGCCTCGGCCCGGTTGAGCTTGTCGGCCTTGGTCAGCAGCACATGGACCGGGCGCTCGAGCGCTGTACACCAGTCGAGCATCTGCAGATCCAGTGGCCCGAGCCCCCGACGGCTGTCCACGGTCAGAAACAGCCCGCGCAGCGAACCGCGCGAGCGGAAATACGTCTCCAGCAGTTCACGCCAATGCGCCTGCATGGCCTCCGTCACCCGCGCAAAACCGTAGCCCGGCAAATCCACGATGCGCTCACCCGCGGCCAGGTGGAAAAAGTTCACCAGCTGGGTGCGGCCGGGCGTACGGCTGGTACGGGCCAGCTGCCGGCGGTTCGTAATGGCGTTGATGGCGCTCGATTTTCCGGCATTCGACCGGCCCGCGAAGGCAACTTCCACACCCACATCCGGGAGGAACTGCGCTGGGCGGTTTGCACTGGTGAGAAACCGGGCTTCGGAATAGCCGGCCATGGACACTCGCGGCGTGATGGGGGTTGATTCCGCCCCCACTCGCCCGCCTGGCGGGGCGGTGCGCGGCGCTTGGGCAGAGGCATTGGTGTAGAATGCGGCGGCGCCGCGAGTGTAGCACGAGCCTCCCGGCGACATTCCCACACATTTACAGAGCAAACGACCACATGAACCCGATGGGCCGCATCGTTGCCATGCCAGTCGCCGCCAGCGCCTGGGCCTTGTTAGCTTCCATTCTGCTGGCCACCAGCCCGGCAGCCGCAGGCTCAGCCGAGGCCGGGCAGACAAAAGCAGCCGTCTGCACGGCCTGTCACGGTCCGGATGGCAACAGCTTCAATCCCATCTGGCCCAGCCTCGCAGGCCAGAACAGCACCTACATCGTGAAGACGCTCCACGCCTTCAAGGACGGCGAGCGCAGCGACCCGCTCATGTCAGCCCAGGCCGCAGCCCTCAGCGACGAAGACATCCAGGATCTGGCCGCCTACTTTGCCGCCGGCACACGCCGCCCGGGCACCGCGGATCCGGAGCAGGCCAACACGGGCGAGCGGCTCTACCGTGGCGGCAACAAGGACACCGGCATCGCCGCCTGTCTCGCCTGCCATGGACCGAACGGCGACGGCAACGCACCTGCTGGATACCCGTCGATCGCCGGGCAGCATGGCCCTTACGTGGCTGCGCAACTGCGCGCCTATCGTGCCGGGCAACGGACGTCTGATCTGAACCAGATGATGCGCAACACCGCAGCACGGCTCACGGATGCCGAAATCGACGCAGTGGCCGCCTACGTACAGGGCCTGCACTGATCGCCACGCCAACCGCAAGGAAACTGTGAGTCATGCTGAATGACACCCGTTTGATCCCGTCCCGCCTGCGCCATTGGGCACTGGTCCTGGCCGTTGGCCTGCTGGCCGCCTGTGGCAGCCCGTCGGGCAATGGCACCGCTGCCCAGCCGGCCGAACCTGCAGTAACGACGGCGACCGAAGCCGCGGCGACCAGTGAAGCAGCCCAGCCGGCGCCGTCAGCCCCAACGCCCGCTGGCGTCCAGGAAACCGCCAGCACCGACACTGGCGGTGAACAGCTGAAGCTGGCGAGTGCCGCCCCGGCCGGCGAGCCGAGCTGGCGCTTCAAGGAGGGTACCGACTTCAAGGTGCTGACGACTGCCCAGGGAACCACGGGTGCACCCGGAAAGATCGAGGTCACGGAGGCCTTCTGGTACGGCTGCCCGCATTGCTACCAGTTCGATCCCGCCGTGCAGGACTGGGCGAAGAACCTGCCTGCTGACGTGAGTTTCGTGCGCCTGCCGGTCATGTGGAATCCCGTCCACCAGATCCATGCACGGCTCTTCTATACCGCCCAGGCCCTGGGGAAACTCGAGGAAATGCACTCGGCCATTTTCCGTGAGGTCCACATCGAGAAGCGCATGCTCGCAACCGAGGACGAGATCCAGGCGTTCTTCAGGAAGTTCGGCGTAAGCGCCGAGGACTTCCAGAAGACCTTCCGGTCCTTTGCGGTCGAAAGCCAGCTCAAGCGCGCCAAGGAACTGACTGAGCGCTACCAGATCCGCAGCGTCCCGCTGATCATCGTGGATGGCAAATACAGCACTGATGCGCCGGGTATCAAGAGCCTCGATGACGTGCTGGCGGTGACCAGCGAACTGATCGAACGCGAGCGCCGGCGCTGAGCCGGGCTACCTGATCTCGCAATTCACCCAGCCCGAATCGCCGTCTGCATAGAATTCCTTTTTCCAGATCGGCACCCGGTCCTTCACCTCATCGATGATGTAGCGGCACGCCGTGAAGGCGTCGCCGCGATGCCGGGCGCTGACGCCCACCCACACCGCCACATCTCCGAGGCCGAGCGGACCCAGGCGGTGTACACAGCTGGCGTGTTCGATGGCGAATCGCTCCAGCGCCTCGCGCACCACTTGTGTACCCTCTTTCACTGCCAGCGCCTCGTACCCCTCGTATTCAAGATGCTCCACCCGGCGCCCTTCATTGTGGTTGCGTACCCGGCCCTCGAAAGTCACCAGGGCACCGCAGCCCTCATCAGCGAGGTTCCGGGACAATCCAGCCGGATCGAGTGCTGCGCGGGCGAAGGAGAACGCGGCGGACACGAACCTAGCCACCGGCCACGGGCGGGATGAATACGATGGTGTCACCATCGGCCACCGGGCTGTCCCAGTCACGAAATTCGTCGTTGATGGCCACCTTGAGGCCGGGCAAACGCGGGAAGGCGTAGCGTGTTTCGAGTTCGCTGAAGAGGGCGCGGGCAGTGGTGGCTGGTGTTTCGATCTCTTCACTGCTGCGGCCGGCACGCTCACGCAACAAGGCAAAATACTCTACACGCACACGCACCATGATCCCGTGCCTCCACCGCACTGGCCTC
>CAZQGA010000048.1:0-4856 GCA_964592735.1 uncultured Chromatiaceae bacterium
GTGTCATGTGATGGCGCATGAGTCTTTCGAGGACTCTGCAACCGCAGAGCTGATGAACGAGCTCTACGTGAACGTGAAGGTGGACCGTGAGGAACGTCCCGATATCGACCGCATCTACCAGGCCGCGCACCACCTGATGATGCGCCGGGGTGGCGGCTGGCCGCTCACCATGTTCCTCACACCGGGTGAGCTGGTGCCGATCTTCGCCGGCACCTATTTCCCCAAGGACTCACGCCACGGCATGCCGCCGTTCCGCGACGTGCTGAGCCGCGTCGCCGAGTACTACCTGAGGAAGCCGCCTGAGCTTGCACAGCAGGGCCCGGCGATGCGCGAGGCACTGGCGTCCATCGATTCAGCCGGCGATCCCGAGCGTGGGCCGCTCGGCCTGGCGCCGCTCGGCAAGCTGCGCAAACTGCTGGAGGACCAGTTCGATAGCGAATTCGGCGGCTTTGGCGACGCACCGAAATTCCCGCATCCGGCGAATCTCGGCCTGTTGCTGCGCCACTGGTGGCACACGGCGAGCAGCGAGGAGCCGGATGTGCACGCCCTGTACATGTGCGCGCTCAGCGCGAAGCGCATGGCCGAGGGCGGCCTCTACGACCAGTTGGGCGGCGGCTTCTGCCGCTACTCGGTGGACCGCCACTGGAGCATCCCCCACTTCGAGAAAATGCTCTACGACAACGGCGCGCTGCTGGCACTCAATGCCTGGCTCTACCAGGTGAGCACGGATGATTTTTTCCGCCGCATCGCCGACGGGACAGCGGACTGGGCGCTGCGCGACATGCGCGCGCCGGAGGGTGCGTTCTACTCGAGCCTCGATGCGGATTCCGAAGGCGAGGAAGGCCGCTTCTACGCCTGGACACCTGAAGAGGTGCAGGCGCTGGTGACGCCGGCGGAATATGCCGTGCTGGCCCCGCGCTACGGCCTTGACCAGGAGCCGAATTTCGAGGCGCACTGGCACCTGCGCGTCTGGCAACCGCTGGAGGCGATCGCCAAGGCCACGGATCAGCCCATCTCCACCGTCGAGCGGCTGCTCGACGATGGTCGCGGCAAATTGCTCGCCGCACGCAACCAGCGCGTCTGGCCCGGCCGCGATGAGAAAATCCTCGCCAGCTGGAACGCACTCATGATCCGCGGGCTCGCCATCGCCGGTCGCATCCTCGGGCGTGAGGACCTGGTCGACGCCGCCGCCACGGCGCTCGACTTCGTGCGCAGGCGCATGGTCGTCGACGGCCGCCTGCAAGCCACCTGGAAGGACGGCCACGCGCGCTTCAACGCCTATCTCGACGATCACGCCTTTCTGCTCGATGCGACGCTCGAGGTGCTGCAGTCCCGCTGGGACAGCACGCACCTCGATTTTGCAAACTGGCTCGCCGGGGAATTGCTGGCCCGCTTCCAGGATGAGGCGGGCGGCGGCTTCTTCTTCACGGCCCACGACCACGAGGCACTGCTCCACCGGGGCAAGCCGTTTGGCGATGAGGCGATGCCTGCGGGTAACGCGGTGGCAGCGCTGGCGCTCGGCCGGCTCGGCCACCTGCTCGGTGAACTGCGCTACCTCGACGCCGCCGAAGCGACGCTGCGTGCCGCCTGGCCCGCCCTGTCCGCCTATCCGCAGGGCCACGCGGCGATGATCGCGGTGCTCGACGAATTCGTCACACCACCGCTGATCGTCGTGCTACGGGGAGAGGCTGCTGCGCTCACGCAGTGGCTCGGTGCCGCCCGGGCCGTCTATGCGCCGAACCAGCTGGTGTTTGGCATCCCGGCCGGTGCGGATCCGCTGCCGGGCGTGCTGGCAGCACGACACCCCGGTGCCGACGGCACGCCCCTCGCATGGGTCTGCCGCGGCATGGCCTGCGAGGCACCCGCACGCACGCTGGATGAGCTCGGCGCTGCACTCACGCGCCGCGGCTGAAGACTCCACAAGGCCACGCGCGCATGGCCGCCGCTGGCTCCTGGCCCGGCGCCCCCCCTTGGCGCAGGCGGGGGAACTGGGGCATATTGGGTCACGGCCCTGTTGCATGTTCCTGCACTTGGACAAACGTCTCGCCTTCTTCCAGGGGTTCCTGCGCAAACCTCAGCAGGTTGGCTCGGTCATCCCGAGCTCACGCTTTCTCGAGCGTCGTCTGGTCGATGCCAGTGCCGCGGGCGCAGCGCGCACCATGGTGGAACTGGGGCCGGGCACCGGGGGCACCACCCGCGCCCTGCTGCGCGCACTGCCGCCGACAGCGCGGTTGCTCGCCATCGAAATCGACCCGCATTTCGCCGCCATGCTGCGTGCGGAGATCACCGATCCACGCCTCATCGTCGAGCGTGCCAGCGCCGAGGACATCGGCGCGCTGCTCGAGCGCCACGGCCTGCCCGCCCCGGATGCAGTGGTCTCGGGCATTCCGTTTTCCACCATGCCGGCGCGCACCGGGCGGGCGATCCTGCAAGCCGTGCGCTCGGTGCTGGCTCCGGTCGGGCGTTTCGTCGCCTACCAGTTCCGCGACAGCGTGGCGGTGCTCGGCCGGGAGATCCTCGGCGAACCCCAGGTGGACTTCGAATTACTCAACGTACCGCCGATGCGCGTGTACTGCTGGCGCAACCCCGGGAACAGCTGAACTCACCGGGGCCACTGCGCGCCGGATACCGATTCACAGGCGCAGCGGCAGCGAGCGCAGGCGCCGGCCCGTCGCGGCAAAGACAGCGTTGGCAACGGCTGGCGCGACCGGCGGCGTACCGGGTTCACCTGCACCACCGACGGGCGCACCCGTCTCGATGATCTCCACGTCCACCTCGGGCGCATCGCGCAAGGTCAGCATGCGGTAGTCGTGGAAATTGCTTTCCAGCGCGCGGCCGTTCTCGATGCGCACCTCACCGTACAGCGCGGCACCCAGGCCGAAGACGATGCCGCCCTCCATCTGCTGGTGCACGATGTCCGGGTTCACGGCCCAGCCACAGTCGATGACACAGCTGACCCGGTGGACACGGATGGCACCACCACTGACCGACACCTCGGCCACCTGGCCGACCACCGAACCATTGGTGGCATGGACAGCCAGTCCCTGGAAGCGGCCTGGCGGCGGCGAACCCCAGCCTGCCTTCCTGAGCACCGCATCGAGCACGGCGCGATGCCGCGGCTGGTTTGCCAGCAGTGCGCGACGGTAGTCTGCCGGGTCGCGCCCTGCAGCATGGGCGAGTTCATCGATGAAGCTCTCGACCACGAAGGCCGTGTACGAACTTGCCACCGAGCGCCAGATGCCGATCGGCACGCCGGGATCCCAATTGATGATATCCACCGCGACATGGGGTATCGCATAAGGCATGCCGACGGAACCATCGCGCGCCTGCACCGGCCCGGCAATACGATCGAGCAGGCGGCCTGCGGTGGCGCCAGCCGCCCGCGCTGCACCTTGCGGCACCCAGCCCGGCAACAGGGTCGGCACGAACAGTGACAGCATCTGCTGGCCGACGGGCGCGGCCACCAGCCGGTGGCTCCAGGCCTGCGGCAGGCCATCGGCACCGGGGGCGGCACGCGTACTGTGCACGGTGGCCTGGCGAAACCAGTCGTGGCGGATGTCGTCTTCACGCGTCCAGGCAAGCTTCACCGGCCGGTCGACCTGGCGGGCGACCGCCACCGCCTCAGCGACGTAATCCATCAGCGCACGCCGGCCGAAACCACCACCGCAGAACGTGCTGTGCACGGTCACCGCCTCGCGCGGCAGCCCAGTGAGTCCACAGGCCACCTCGCGCGCGAAATCCGGTCCCTGGCTCGGCACCCAGAGTTCCGCCCGGCCGGGCGACAGCGCCACCGTGCAATTCATCGGCTCCATGGTCGCGTGGGCAAGATAGGGGAAGCTGTACTCGGCCGAGATGACTTCGCCTGCCTTGTCGAGTACCGCATCGACATCGCCATCGCCGCGCGCGCGATGACCACCCTCGGCGCCGAGCAGACGCCGCTGCTCGCTGTGCACGGAAGCCGTGCTGACGCCGGCGATGGGCCCTGGCGTCCAGGTGATGGCCAGCGCCTCGATGCCGCGGCGGGCATGCCAGAAGCTCTCCGCAACCACGGCCACACCCGTCGGAATTTCCACCACGGCATGTACCCCGGGCAAGGTGCGGGCCCGCGCGCCATCCCAGCCAGCGAGCCGTGCGCCGCGCTCATGGCCACGCGCCACCAGCGCGGTGAGCATCCCGGGCAGGCGCACGTCGAGGCCAAAGCGCGCCTGGCCGGTGACCTTGGCCGGTACATCCACGCGCTGTACGGATTGCCCGATGTAGCGGAAGGCGGCCCGCTCACGCAACACCGGTGACTTCGGCACGGGCAGCAGCGCCGCCTCGGCAGCAAGTTCACCGTAACCCAGGCTGCGGCCGCTCGCGGCATGGACCACACGACCAGCCCCGTCGGTGCCGAGCTCCGCCGCAGCCACGCCGAGGCGACGCGACGCCGCCTCGACCAGCATGGCGCGTGCGGCAGCACTGGCCTTGCGCAGCCGCTCGACGCGGCTGCGCATGCTGCGGCTGCCGACGGTGAACTGCGTCGGGTCCTGGAACAACGGATGCACGGGCGCCAGGCGTGCCTCGATCTGCGCCGGCGCCACTTCGAGTTCCTCGGCAACCAGCGTGACATAGGCCGTCATCACGCCCTGTCCCATCTCGGCGCGATCAACCTGCACGATGACTGCGCCCGAGGGCAGCAGCTGCAGCCAGGCACTCGGCTCGAAGGCGGAGGGATCGTCGGTCAGGCGCGCGCGGCGCGGATCGGGACGCAGCCAGGCGAGCGCCAGGCCACCGCCTGCCACGGCCACGGTGCCGAGCAGCAGGCGCCGGCGTGTCAGCTGGCGTGACATCGACGACTCAGGCCCTGTTCCGGCTGC
>CAZQGA010000048.1:4866-10189 GCA_964592735.1 uncultured Chromatiaceae bacterium
GATTGCCCGCGTCATGCCGGTCGCCGAGCCGGGCTGCGTTGTTGAAGAGCACGTCGATCGGCCGCCTGCGATACTTCGCAGCCAGCGCCTGCATGCTGGCAACGCTGGTGACGTCGAGTGTCTCGACCGCGATCCCTGGATTGGCACGGGCGAGTACAGCGAGGTCTGCCGCCTGGGCCGGCTCGCGCGCCGTCGCCAGCACATGCCAGCCGTGGCCTGCAAACTCGCGTACCAGTGCCAGGCCAACGCCGCGGTTCGAACCCGTGATGACACCGTCGCAGCGTTTGCATCCATCAAGCCGTCCTCCGCAAAGGGCCGCCAGTGTAGTGGAAAAGCGGGTTCACTCCGCCTTGGACGGCAACACGCGTTCGTAGCTCGCGGGGTCCAGCAGATCACCCTTGCCGCTGTAGCGGGCGACATCCGGATACGCAAACACCGGCCGGCGCATCTGCACCTCGCCGACAACGGGGAAGCGCGGCTGGTGCGTGCTCACCGGCACGCTGTCGACAGAGCGGGTGGCAATGATGCGCTCCGGGCCTTCATCTTCCTCCACCCAGCGCTCCAGCACGCCCAGGTAATCGACGTCGCCGGCGCCCGCACCGCCACCGCAGTGCTCGACACCCGGCAGCAGGAACAGGCGCGCAAACCGTGCGAGGTCGGCCTTGCCGCCGCTGTCTTTTGCGGCCTGCTGCCAATACGCGAGTGTGTGGGCCGGTTGCAGGCTCGCATCCGCCCAGCCGTGGTAAAGGATGAGCCGGCCATCACGCGCCGCAAACTGCCTGAGATCAGCGCCATAAGCGACGCGTGCCGCAGCAGCAGCCAGCCTGGCTGGATCGCGGTCAAAATCGAAACCGGAAACCGCCGCATCGGCCGGTGGATCAGGCTCGAAGGCGTGGTAACGCAGCCAGCTCTGGCTCAGCTCCTGGAAGCGGGAGGGCTTGCCGTCGCGGCCGATGAGCTGGCGCTCCCAGCCCGCCTCGCTGCCGACGGCTGCGCCGAAGGCCGCAAACGGGCGGCCCGTACCGGTGACCGGACCCGCATAGATGCGCTGCGCAGCCTCGACCTGTGCGGCACTGAGGCAGTCCGCTGCCGGCCCGGCGGCACAGGCAAGCGATTCGGGCCTGAACGCGCAGGAGAGCGGGTCACCGATCACGCCGTCCACCTGGCCATCCGTGCCATCGCAGGCCGCAAGCGCCGCCTTGTGCAACAACTCGAACTGCGCCTTCTTCAGCAGTGGTTTGCCATCCGCACCTGTATTGGCCGCATCGGCCCAGATCATGAACGGCACCGACAGGCGCTGATCGAAGGGCGCACCGGCGATGATGCCGTCGAAATCATCCGGATAACGCGATGCCGCAACCAGCGCCTGGCGCCCTCCGGTGGAGCAGCCCCGGAAGTAGGCATGTGCGGGATCGGCGCCATAGAAAGCCTTCGCGAGCGCACGGGCCACCGCCGTCGTGACATGCACGGCGCGGTGGCCGAAGTCATCCTCCAGCGCCGTGTTATTGAAGGCCCAGCGGCCGTCCGGAAATTTCTGCACGCTGTGGCCGCCATCCGTGGTAGCGGTAACGTAGCCACGCGCTGCGGCATCTTCCATCTGGTCCGTGCGCAAGGTTCCGCACTCGCCATAGCAGCCGGTCACCAGCAGCTTGCCGTTCCACTCGTCCACCGGCAACCAGGCTTCAAAGCCCACCTCGGGCGCCACCGTGCCGGTTACACGGCAGCGGGCCGGCAAACCTGCTTCGGCTGGCAGCAATTCGGCGGTGAACCGGACGCTGGCACCCGCTGGGGCGTCGAAATCCAGGGCCGCGAGGACGGCGCAGGCATCAGCATCCGCGGATGCGGTTTCGGGCCCCGGGACTGGCGTGTCAGTTGCAGCCCAGGCGGCAACGCCCTGGGCAAAAACGATGGCAGCAGCCAGCACCCGCCACGAGCCGACGCTGCCCCGCCGCCCGGGAAGGGCCGTAGCGGGAACAGGGCGGGCATCATGCATGGGTGCTGATCAGCGGGGAAAACCGCAAGGTGCCGCAGCCAGCCAGCCCGGTCAAGGCACATCGCTTCCGTGCCGGCCGGCAGCACTCAAACCGGCGCCTTAACCGTGCGCGGTGCAGTACCATCAGTTGCCGCGGTGCCGGTGTTACGGTTATTCGGTTATTGGCCCCGTGTGGTGCGTTTCGGGACGGCACCAGTACCAATAACCGAATAACCGTAACACCGGCACCGGAAACCGTAACAATACCGGCACCGGAAACCCAGGAAGCATCGAGAACCGGAGAACCACGTACCATGACGAGAGCCCGCCTTTTCATCATCGCCATCCTGGGGCTGGTGCTGACCGGTTGCGCCACCAACATCGCCGGGCGCAAGCAGTTGATGCTGGTGTCCGAACAGACCGCCATCGCGCAATCGAAGCTCGCTTACGTACAAACGATGGACAAGCTCGGTGCCGAAGGCAAACTCGCCACCGATCCCAGGCTCCTCAACCGCATCGACACCATCACCGGGCGGCTCATCGCCCAGGCCATCACCTACCGGCCAGAGACAGCACGCTGGGAGTGGAGCGTGCGGGTCATCGACGACCCGAAAACCGTCAACGCCTGGTGCATGGCCGGTGGGCGCATGGCGATCTACACGGGCCTGATCCAGAAGGTGGATCCGACTGACGACGAACTCGCCCAGGTCATGGCCCACGAAATCAGCCATGCGCTGCTCAACCACACCGCCGAACGCATGTCGGTGGCGATCGCGGCACAACTGGGTGTTGTCGCCACCGCCGTGGCAACCAACAGCCAGGCCAAGACGGCCGGCGCTGGGGCCCTGGCACAACTGGGTCTGCTGCTGCCGAACAGCCGTGAATCAGAGTCCGAGGCCGATCGCGTCGGCATCGAAATCGCCGCCAAGGCCGGCTACGACCCGCGTGCAGCAGCGACCCTGTGGCAGAAGATGGCCAGGGCAGGCGGCAACGGACCGCCTCAATTCCTGAGCACCCACCCGAGCCCTGCCAACCGGCAGCAAACACTGGCTGCACTGGCGCCCCGGATGATGCCGTACTACGAAAAGCCCGGCCCGCGACCCATTTATGCGCTCTCACCGGTGACCGGCGAAGCTGCAGGCCCCAAGGCCACGATCAAATAAGGCCTTCAGTTGCCGCCGGGGCGGACGATGTAGTTGCCGCGCTGCTCGTCGAACTCGAGCTCGAGCAAGCCGTGTTTGGCCGCGTCCTCCAGCAGTTCGGAGAAACTGCGGTAGCCGCAGGCCGTCTCGTTGAAGCCCGGGTATACACGACGCACGGTCTGCTTGACCAGTGAGCCCCACAGGGGATCGTATTCCTGGGCAAGGGATTCGACTGTCTCGGCCACCCGCTCCAGCGCCGTCTGTTGCTCAGCCTGCTGTTCGGTTTGCTCCGTGCCCTTGGCCTTGCGCACCCGCCGTCGCGGGCGCTCCGAGACCTTCACCAGGTCATCGTAGAAAATGAACTCATCGCAGTTGCTGGCAAGCAGGTTGGAAGTGGAGTGCCGGATGCCGCAGCCGATGACACGCTTGTCGTTCTCCTTGAGCTTGGAGACCAGCGGCGAGAAATCGCTGTCGCCGGTGAGCAGCGCAAAAGCATCGATGTGGGACTTCGAGTAGCAGAGGTCGAGCGCATCGACGACCATGCGGATGTCGGCGCTGTTCTTGCCGCTCATCTTCGTCTGCGGGATGTCGATCATCTCAAAGCCGTGCAGATGGAATTCCTGCATGAACTGGCGGTAGCGGGTCCAGTCACAGTAGGCCCGCTTGGCGACGATGCGGCCCTTCTCCAGCAGGCGCTTGAGCACCAGCTCGATGTCGAAACGCCCGCCCTTGAGCTCCGCGGCGCCGAGCGCCAGGTTCTCGAAATCCACGAAAACGGCCAGCGTCAGCTCCGGCCGGTTGCCCGCATCCTGCGTCATTGTCCCTGGAATTCCTGTCAGTGAAGCCAGGTGGCCATCCTACCAGCGCGGGCCCGGCCCGGGTGAAGATGGCTTTACCCAGTCTAATACGGTAAATTACGGGCCGAAGGCGGGACTGTCAGCGTTAGATGGTTCCGCCTTGTCAATTGGGGGAACCCGATATTTCCAAGGAGTTTTTCATGAACCAGAGCTTCAAGTACCTGGCCCTGGCTGCAGCTGTTGCCTTGTGCGCCCAGCCCCTGGCGGTCTCCGCCAAGGAAGGCGACTGGCTGTTGCGCGGCGGCCTCGGTTTCGCTGACCCGAAATCCAACAACGGTGAGATGCTGGGCGGCGAGCTCGATGTCGACTCGGCCACCAGCGCCACGATCGAAGGCACCTACATGTTCCGCGACCACTGGGGCGTGGAACTGCTCGGCACGACGCCCTTCCACCACGACGTGGACCTGGACAGCGGCTCCAGCGATCCCCAGATCGCCAAGATCAAGCAGATCCTGCCAACCCTGAGCCTGCAGTACCACTTCAACCCCGAGGGCAAGTGGCGGCCGTACATCGGCGGCGGCCTCAACTACACCATGATCTTCGACGAAGAAGGCTATGGCCCGCTCATGGGGCACACGGTTCGTGCCGACAATTCCTTCGGCCTGGCTGGCCAGGTGGGCCTGGACGTCGGCATCACGGAGAACTTCTTCGTCAACGCCGCGGTGCGCTACATCGATATTCACTCCGACGTTGAAATCGATGGTGTCGATCAGGGCAAGATGCGCATCGACCCGATGGTGTACCAGCTGCAGGTCGGCTACAAGTTCGGCCGGCCCGAGCCTGTCGTGGCAGCTGCCGCTCCGGTCGCTGCCGCCGTGGCTGCACCTCCGCCGCCGCCCCCGCCGCCGCCCGCACCGCCGGCTGACAGCGATGGCGATGGCGTGCCCGACAGCATCGACCAGTGCCCGGACACCCCGAAGGGCGATCGCGTCGGTCCGCAGGGCTGCTCCTGCGACGTGACCCGCCAGGTGCATTTCGCGACGGACTCGGCCGTGCTCACCAGCGAGGACAAGAATATCCTCGACGAGCTGGCTGACAGCCTGGTAAAGCTGAAGTTCGTCTCCGGTACCGTCGTTGGCCACACGGACAGCGCTGGTGCGGATGCCTACAACCAGAGGCTCTCCGAGCGGCGCGCCAAGGCCGTGGCTGAATACCTGGAGACCAAGGGCATCGCTGCCGGGCGCCTGAGCGTCTCCGGTGCCGGCGAAAGCCAGCCGATTGCCGACAACAACACCAAGGATGGCCGGGCCCTCAACCGTCGCGTCGTGCTCAAGCGCACCGACTGCGACAAGCCCTGATCAAGCCAGCCCTGGCTGAGTGATGGAAAAGCCCCGGTGGGAAACCACCGGGGC
>CAZQGA010000049.1:0-10152 GCA_964592735.1 uncultured Chromatiaceae bacterium
GGTCCTTGCAGCGGTTGACGCCCTTGACGGAGACCTGGAGCGCAACGGCGGTGTAGGCCAGGACATCGGGGTTCTGGTCGGTCATCTTGCTGGTTTCCCTGGAAGTGCTTGTTTGCGGGCTTGACTGGCTGAAGTATAAACAGGCTGCGGGAGTCCGCGGTATGCGGCAAATGAACGCGTCCGCCTGGACGTCCATCCGCCGGACAGCCGCCGGCATGGGCCTGGCAGCCATCCCGGGAACCGGTGCCTTGTACCACCACCGGACGACAGGTAACTTCGTGCCCATGCCACAGTCCGCCAGAAAGCCGTCCGCACCCGCTTTTGCCGTGAAAAACATGGTGCCGACCCTCAACGGCACCGGCTTCATGTTCAAGGTACTCGACGGCTATGCCGAGGAATGGATCCATCATGCCGGGCGCAGCCGCGACCCGGTACTGGAAGTCGGCTGCGCCTACGGCGTGGCCAGCATCGCCGCTCTTGAGGCGGGCGCGTGGGTGGTGGCCTGCGACATGGAGCCCCGGCACCTGGAGATCCTCGCCAGCCGGGTGACACCCTCCCTGCGCGAGCGGCTGACCTGTGTCGTCGCCAGGCTGCCGCAGGCGGAATTCGGTGCAGAGCAGTTCGACGCCATCCTCTGCTCGCGGGTGCTGCACTTCCTGACCGGCGAGGAAATCGACGCCACCGTCACCGCCATGGCCCGCTGGCTGAAACCGGGTGGCCGTCTTTACCTGGTGGCCGACACGCCCTACGGCATCTGGCGCAACTTCATCCCCGCGTTCACCGCCGCGCGGCGTGCGGGTGCACGCTGGCCCGGCATGATGGTGGGCCTGCAGCAGTACCTGCCCACGCCCTCCATCCATCGCTATATCGACAGGCCCGCTTTCATGAACCTGCTCGACCCCGAACTCCTCGCGCGGATCTGTGCTGAGGCGGGCCTGCGCGTGAGGCGTGCCAGCTTCATCGACCGGCGGGATTTCCGCGGCCTCGGCGCCATGGACGGCCGCGAGAATGCCGGCGTGCTGGCCGTCAAGCCCGACTGAGCGCAGGGCGCGCTGGCAGATTGCCAGGATCCCGGGTGCTGCTGCAGCACTGTCGCCGCCACCCAACGCAGCAGACCACCGCTCCCCGGCTGCCGTTGCGCACGGCGGGGCAACATAACTGCATAGCCTGTACGTCAACTCGCCCGTGGCTGCGCGCAATTTGTCCTAACACGATGATGCAGTTCCTCGCCTTGCACGGTGGCTCGCCTAGAATCAGCTTCGTTCGTCGCCCAACAACAACACAAAGAACTGCGCCATGAACGACATACCCAGCCGGGTGCTCGATTATCTGGATTACAAGAACAAGGCCGGAACCGCCGCGTGGGAGGAGCGTCTCTGGCAACAGCACATCAACGGCGCCCCTGTGGACCTGCGTGCCGATGAGGACCGCCAGCGCTACCTCGGCCTTGTCGATCGTATCGAGCAGTCACGTCCGCTCGCACGCAAGCTGCACCTGCGACGCACCGCCCACGCACCGCATTTCGGCCTGCTCGCCGCCCAGGGCGCCTGACCGCCGCCCCGGGCGCGACGGCGCAGCCGGGCCGCGGAATGTGACGCGCTTCCGCCGGCGACCGCAGCGCAAAGCGTGAGCCGGGTCACCGGAGCCGCGCCAGGGCGGTTGCTAGACTCCGCCGTGAGTTCGTCACGGCAGCAGCATCGCGTCCAGCCATGGCCACCGTCTCGCCATTCCTGTCACCCCCTGCACCGGCAGACAGCTTCGCCAGCGCGCTCGACGGGCTCATCGCCGGGCTGGTCGGGCTGAACCTCGTGCGCCGCGCACTGGGCGCTGTGCTGGAACACGGCGAAGGAGCTGGCGCTGCCCAGACCTTGCTGGACGAAGCCTACGAGGAAGGCCGGCTCAGTACCGAGGCGTACGACCTCCTCACGGCCGACATCAACCACGGCCTTGGCGAGGACGTGCCAACAGAGTGGTCGGCAGACCTCGTCAATGAATCCGCGCCCGGCAGCGATACGCTCAGTCCGGGCGAAACGGCACCCGCAACGTACACCGGCACCACACTGCAGCCCGGGTCGGTGCTGCTGGAGCGGTTCGTCCTGCAGGCGCGCCTCGACACCACCAGCACCAGCGACATCTTCAAGGCCATCGATCGTCACCGCCAGCGCGAGCACGCCGACAACCCCTGGGTGGCCCTTAAGCTCGCCATACCGGGCTCCCCGCGTTACGAGGATTCCCTGCGGCTGCTCCGCCGCGAAGCCAGCCTTGCGCGGCCACTGGAGCATCCGCACATCGTGCGCATCGTCGATTTCGATCAGGACGACGGCCACGCTTTCCTGAGCATGGAATGGCTCGACGGCGAGTCCCTGGCCGACCTGCTCACCCGCCAGCGCTACCGGCCGCTGACGGCCGCCTACGCGGTGCGGATTCTTGCCGAAGCCGGTGCGGCGCTGGTGCATGCCCACCGCCACGGCATCACCCACGGTGACGTGAAACCCGGCAATATTTTCCTCGCCCGCGACGGCGACACGAAGCTGCTCGACTTCGGCACCGCGCGCTCAAGCGCCGACGAGCCCCAGGCTGCCGATGCACGCACACCGGTCTATGCAAGCTGCGAGGTACTCGAGGGCCAGCCGCCAACACCCCAGGACGACGTCTACTCGCTGGCCTGCGTTGCCTATCGCATGCTCGCCGGGCGCCGTCCCTTTGGCCATCACGACGCACTGGCCGCCGAGCGTGCCGGGCGCAGTCCCGCACCCATCCGCGGCCTGCCGGCATCCCAGTCAGCAGCCCTCGCGCATGCCCTCGCCTTCCGGCGCAGCGCGCGCACGGCTGACATCACCCGCTTCCTGGCCGAATTCAATGCCCGGTCGCCCGCCATGGGAACAGCAGCTGAAGTCACGACAGCTGTCGCCCCCGTGCCGGGCGCTGCACCATCCGCGCCGAGGCTTGCGCGCCATTCACTGTCCATGCCAGGGCCGGCGCTGGTCACTGCCGTCACAGCCCTCGTGATCGCAGGCCTGCTGGCCTGGCTCTGGCGGGATGAACCCCTGCCCATGCAGCAGGCAAGCACCAGCCCGGCTACCGCGGCTCCCGCCAGCCCGGTGGTCGACCGGCCGGCACCGGCTGGTGCAAAACCCGCTGCCGGGCCCAGGCCATCCGCAACGGCGGTCGCAACACCCGCACCGGTATCGCCGCCCACTGCACCGGCATCCCCTGTGGCAACCACCGCCAGACAACAGGCGGTTGCCCCTGCGCCGGCACCGGCTGCAGCGGCACCAACCGTAGAGCCGGAGCCATCGCCCCCGCCGCCAATGGCGGCGATGGTGGCTGCTCCCGCAACCGGCACGCTGCAGGAAAGCGGCGACAGGCCGGCCACTACCGAATCCCTGGCAGCGGCCGCCGCTGTTGAAACCGAGGGGCTCACCGGGCAGATCCCGTCCCCAACCACCGCCCTCATCACTGCTGGACAGGATGCCGCCCCCATGCAGGCACCACACACTGCAGCCGTCGCTGCCCCAGCAAGCAGCGGGCCGCGCACGGTCTCCCTCTCCGACCTCCAACTGCGCCACTACGTGAGCCCGCTCGCGCCGCGCATGAAGCGCACGGGCACTGACCGATCCGGCTGGGTGGAAATCGGCTTCGTGGTTGGCACCGACGGCCAGCCATATGACGTGCGGATAATGGCCTCGCAGCCTGCCGCGATCTACGATCAGGTTGCGCTCAACGCCGTACGGCGCTGGCGTTTCGAGCCTGTCGTGGAGAGCGGCCAGCCCGTGGAACGGCGCAGCAGCGTCCGGCTGCGATTTCTCCCGGAAGACTGAGGCGCCTGGATCACGACTGCACCGACGGGCCACCCCGGTGCTATCGTGGTGTCAGGACGGTCCCGGGAGGTTCCTCACCATGAATCGCACTCATCTGTATCACTGGGGTATCGCTGCTCTCGCCACGCTGCTCTCCACCACGGCGGCAACCGCACAGACCGATGCGGTCTCCGCCGCCAGCCCGGCAATCCGGCCTGCCGACAGCAGTCGCGAACTGCCAGTCCGCCGGATTCCCGGCATTCCACCTGCCGCCGAAGCCTATTACGCACCAGACGGCTACCACCTGATCGCGCAGGTGCGCGATCCGGATGCCCAGCAATCGGGCGACAAGCGCGTCGGCAGCGCCCTCACGTACATCTTCACCGAGGACGGCAAGACGCTGCGGCGGATCAATGACCGTGGCCAGGATGCCTGCTCCTTCTTCTTCCCGGACCAGCAGCGCGTCATCTGGACCTCCACGCGTGACCACATGGATCTGCCGCTCGGCAACTGGGCCGATCCGCGCCATTATCCGGCCGGCGCCGAACTCTACAGCTCCGACTGGTACGGCAAGGATGTCGTGCGCCTGACGAATAACGCGTGGTATGACGCCGAAGTCACCATCTCGCCCAACGGCCAGTGGATCGTGTGGACGCGGCAGATCGACGGCAACGCGAACCTCTGGCGCATGCACGCCGACGGCAGCGGCGAGCAGCAGATCACCTTCACCCGCGACTGGCAGCCCGGCGCACCGTTCTACCTGCCCGACAACGACACCATCATCTTCCAGGCCTGGCGCGAGAGCGAATACGGCAAGGTCGAACCCACGCCGATGACGGTATTCACCATCAAGGCCGACGGCAGCGGCCTCACCCAGCGCACATTCAATCGCGAGATGACCTGGGGGCCAGGCCCGGCAGCCGACGGCCGCCACTACATCTTCACGCGCATCATCGACGGCGACAACCACGAGCTCTTCCTCGGCGATCTCGCGGGCGACCCGCCGCTGCGGCTCACCTGGAACCCCGGTTTCGACGGGATGAAGTCCTTCTCGCGCGACAGCAGCAGGATGGTGTTCGTGCGGATGGCCGGCGAGGGCCCGGCACGCGCGCTGTACTCACACGTCATGGACCTGTCATCGCTGAAGCTCGGGCCGGAAAACTACCGGGGCATTCCCGTGACACCGGTGCCACCAGGCGCAGTGCTCATCAGCGACTTCACACACCAGGGTGCCGGGCATTCGGTTTCGGAAACCAGGGACTGGTGACCTGCAGAACCGAAGACGGCGTCCATCACTGCGGCCTTGAGCTGGGCACAGCGCGTCGGGCCGAGCCAGGTGAAGAACGGGCGAACGTCCTCACGGCCCCGGCCGAGCAGGCCGCTTTGATATCGCAATTTGCGACATCAAAGCCGGGGTGCGGCGGCCACCGCAAAATGCCCTGGGCCTTCACCGAACACGGGGCCATTCATGCCGCCAACGTGCTCAATAGCCCCCGCGCCGTGGAAATGGGCGTGCACGTGGTGCGCGCGTTCGTGCTGCTGACGCGAGTTGCTTGCTTCCAACCACGAACTCGCAAAACGCCTCAATCAGCTCGAAGCGCGCATCGAGAAGAAGTTTATCTCCCACGACGACGCCATCGCCGCCATCCTCTCCGCCATCCGCGAGCTGATGCAGCCACTGGCAACCAAGCGCCGCGGCATCGGGTTTACCGCCGACCTCGGCTGACCCCGCAGCCCGCATTGATGCAAACGGCAGCCGCTTTCCTATCCTGCACTCAACCGTCTTCAGCGCCAGAGTGCAGCAACCCGGGGGCCATTTTGGCCCCAACAGCAAGCCGCAGGCTATCCTGCAAACTCACAGTGACGATCACGGGATCTCTCCGCGTGCAAAGCAACGAACGTATTGGTCAACCGTTCCAAGCTGCCCAAAGTCGACGGTCAGACCGAGCTGTTGCGCTCGGTTCCGACCTTTCGCAGCAAGCACATCAAGATCATCGCCCGTGATCCAGTAGGCGCCCACATTCTTACCAAAACGGTCTTCCGGTCGCAGTTGCCCCGCGGGCACGCGAAGCGTCTCCGCAACTTCGTGCCATAGCTCTAGCACCCGAGCCTTTGGGAGGCCGCTTGTCGCGTAGTAGCGCGAGTAAACGCCTTCGTCGTCCAAGCGCTCTCTGGGTTCCAGATCACGACGCGCCGCTTTCTGCTTCCACCACAGCACAGCCAGGCCAAGTACTGCGATCAGAACGGCAAGAGTAACGAGCGCTGAGACTGACATCGGGTCGTGCCTCTAGTGCGCACAGTTATCGCCTATGCAGCTGCTCGCGCAGTAGGCTTCCATACCAAACAAATAGGCGCCGTAGGTGATCCAGATCGGTGACGCCACTCGCCCGACCGCGCGGGCTGCCGCTCCCGCCGTTCCCGACGCACCGCCGCCAGTTGCAGTAGCAACCGCGCTGGGTACTGTCGTCACCGGACTGGCGCCGCCAAGTCCCCGCGGAAACCCAAACAGCCATTTCGGGAAAGTGCCGCCGACTGCAGTGAGCGCAAACTTCCCCGTATTGCTCAGGGGATCGTACTTGCGAATGCAGTTTGCAAGGCAGTCCAGGTAGCTGTTCCTACAACCGCAAGCCTCTGCTAACCCGAACGGATCAATCCCCGACACTGGATTCGCACTGATATATCCGTAAGTATTGATCCCTCCCGCCAGCCCTATGGGATCTGACTCGACATAGCGACCGATGGCCGGCGAGTAGTCCCTGAACATGTTCTGATTTGGTCGGCCCCACCCAGCGCAATTCCAATCCAGCACAGCGCGACTGGCCTAGTTTTCGTTACGTTGCACGAAGGCACACAACCTTGAGAAAACATAGTGGCCAAAATCGGCAAGCTCCTTGTCACTCAACTCCGAATTTAGAAACGCCTTCCTGTCAAGAATCTTGCTTGTAAAATGATCGTCAATTTGCCATGAAGTCGAAGCCGGGTGCCTGCAAACAACATCGTCCAGGGACACCCTGAGCCCTTCGCCATCATCCGTAATGGACACAAGCACTGCTCGCCTGGAGGTCGCTTGGCTTGTCACTTTGTTCCCCATGGAGGTAACGGTGCATTAATTCCTTTGTCTCGGCCGCTTAGACAATTGCCATATTTCAAGTAGGCTTGCCGCTCACAAATCGCGTAGGCAGATTTTCCGTCTCTCTTACCCACCGCCTCGCATGTCTTCAAATCTCTGTCTAGTCGTTCTTGACAGCGTTGCTCTCGCTCTTCAGCGGACTCGCTGCACATTTCCCTCAGAATTCCCATCGCGGCGCCAGCAGCGGCAGTCTTGGCAATGCGGTCAATCGTCGCGCGTGGAATTTGCGGGTACATCACTTCGATGCACCACGGATACTTAAAGCACTCCAGCGAACCCGTTGATTGGAGTCCTTCCGGATCCGTCCGCATTACCGGATTCGCGCCCACATAGGCGTAGGTGTTGATCCCACCCTTCAGACCAATTGGATCGCTCTCGACGTATCTTCCGATCGCCGGATCGTAATCCCGGAAGTAGTTGTAGTTGAGGCCGGTCTCTGCATCGTAATACTGCCCCGGGAACCGCAGGTGGTAGACAAACTGGTTTGAGTCACCATCCGGATCTTGATTGGCCGCTGTGGTGCCAAACGGATCCGAATCCCAGCGCCAGACGATCACGTTGTCGCTGGGACGGCTGATGTGCCTTGGCGTGTTCAGGTGGTCCGTATGGACGTAGTAGACCGCCACCGACCCACCATTGGGTCGCAGCGTGGCCACCGGGATGTCCCCCAGCCATACCGTTTCCTGGATCAGCGTGCCTGAGCCGGTATATTCCCCGACCAGATGCCCGGCCTCATCGTAGACGAAGTAGGTCGTGTTGCCCCCGGTCACCTTCTTGACCCGTTGCCCCAAGGCATTGTGGGCGTAGGTTGCTGCGGCTCCTCCGGATACGCTGATCATCCGCCCGGCATCGTTGTAGCCGAATATCAGGCCGCTGTACGAAGTCGTGTTGCCCGCTGCATCATATCCGTACGTCCGGCTCAGTGCTCCAGTGACGCTGCTCAACCGGTTGCTGGTGATGGAAACCGTGAATGTACTGCTGGTCGTGTCCCCTTGGGTCAGGCGGTTGCCATTGGCGTCATAGGTCCAGGTCTGGGTCAGGCCCGTCTGGGTCGCCTGGGCCAGCCGATCAAGCGAGTCGTACTGGTGGGTCCACGACAGGTTGCTGTTCTGGGGATCCGTGATCCCGGTGATGCGAAACGCATCGTCATACCCGTACTGCCTGAGACCCGCGCTGTCGATCTGGGTGACAAGACCGTCTTGGTTGTAGGTCTGCACTGCGAGGGTGCTGTTCCCCCAGGTCCAGCCATTGATCGGACCGAACGGGTCATGGCTGACAGTGTTCAGCACCGTGGTTGAACCGTTCAGGGTGATGCCGGTGATCCGGTTGTTCGCATAGCTGAACGTCAGGACCTGGCCTGACGGTGTCGTCAGACTGGTCTGCTGGCCGGCATCGTTGTAGCCGTAGCTTAAGGTGCGGGAGACCCCACTCATCACCTGTGTCCGGGACGCGACGCGGCCCTGGGCGGTGTAAGTCCATGCCGTACTGCCGGAGGCGTCCGACAAGGACATTAACCGGCCGGAGTTGCCGGAGCCGGTGTCGTACGTGTACTGCAACGTCTGATCCGGGTAGGCGAGCTGGGTCACCCGGTTGAGGGCATCGTAGGTGTACGTGCCGGTCTTGGACCGTGCATCGGTCCGGGTGGCCAGGTTACCGCCGGAGTCGTAGGTCATGTTGGTTGTCCCGGCATCCGGGCTGGCCTGCTGCACCAGATCCCCGAGGGCGTTGTAGGTGTAGCTCGTGACCTTGCTCCGCGGATCGGTGACCGACACCAGCTGATCAAGCGCGTTGTAGCCGAACTGGGTCGTCCCGGCGCCCGGATCGGTGACCTGAGTCAGCCGATTGAGCGGGTCGTAGGCATTGCCGGTATTACGGCTCAACGGCGCGGCTATCCCGGTCTGGTTACCGGTATTGTCGTAGGTGAAAGTCGTGGTCACGGCCGTGGTATTAGCCGCCCCTGCTACCTTCCACAACCGGTTCAGGCTGTTGTAGACCCGGAACCGCTGCTGGGTCAGGAAGTTGCCCGGATCATAGGTCTTCTCGGCCGTCCGGTTACCCATGGCATCCAGCGTGTAGGCGATGTAGTTACCGTCCGAGTCATCGATCCGGGTCAGCCGGTGGGCAGCGTCGTAGGTGTAGTCGAGATAGCTGGAGTCCGGCAGCGTCACCCGATGGATCTGGCCCGTGAAATCATAGGTATACGTTGTCGTCTCGCCACCCACGGTGCGGCTGGTCAGGCGCTGGCGGGTGTCGTACGTTAACGTAGTCACCAAGCCATTCGGATCGACAATCTGAGTCGGCTGTCCGTGGGCGTTGTACGTGTTGTATGTGGTGACATCGCCCAGCGCATTGGTGACGGTCTGAACCTGACCGCACTGATAGCCTGTCGTGCAGGCGTAGTACGTATACGTCATGACGTCCGACACGTCAGTGCGTGGACCGTCGGCGGTCAGCATCTGCCCGAGAATGTTGTACGTATAAGTCCACGTCCGCGACTGGCTCGTCGCCGTGTCGAGAACGGTCTTGGTCAGCAGGTTGCCGCTGCCATCGTAGATAAATATCGTTCGCCGACCCGGCTCATCGATCTGCGCAGGCTCGCGATACGTCGCGTGCCACTGGGTCGTGATCTTGCGCTGGGTCGTTCCCGACGCCGGGGTGTAAGTCGTGACATTGGACGGGCACGCGACGCCTGACGCGAAACCTTCAACACGGGCGGTTTCCAAATTGCGTGTGGTGTTGAATGCATAGCAAGTCCGCTGGCCGCTGAAGTTCTTCTTGTTGACGACGTTGCCGTTGGCATCGTAGCCGTAGGTCTCCGTGACAGTGCCGGAGCCACTCGCGGCAGGCTGCACAATGCTTGTGACCCGATTGACTCCTTGAACGGCAGTAAAGCTGTAGGTGCGCGCTGCACCGGCGGCATCGGTCACTATGGCACTTGTGACGGTGCCGGAATAAGTCGCTGATCCTGGCGAGTAGACGATCGAAACTGCTTCCGCACCACCGGCATGCGTGCTGGAGTTGGCGCGCCGGTTGCCATCGTAGGTCCAATTCACATAGCGGACTCCATTTTCGTCACTGATGCCGGTCAGCTCTGTGGAGATTGAGCCGTCATAGTGATAGACGCGGTACTTGCCGTCGGGATAGGTCACTTGGGTCAGGCGACCCTTGCTGTCGTAGGTAAAGCTGGTGACGCCACTTGCAGGATCCGTCACCGAGCTAACT
>CAZQGA010000050.1:0-10141 GCA_964592735.1 uncultured Chromatiaceae bacterium
GCATCATAGCCCTGCAGGCCGAGCACCATCCCGACGAAAAACCCTGACGTCATGATGATGACGAGCGAGAGGACGCCGGCGTTGTGCACCTGGCGCGACACGAGCCGGGGGCGGCGCAGCGTGTAGGGCATGGCGCGCAGCATGGTTGCCAGGAATAGCGCCACCGCGCCCAGCTTGCGTACCGCCTGGACGAGCCGCCGGCTGACCTGGGTGATAGTGCCCATGTCAGCGACGACCACCCAGCAATTCATCACGATAGGGTGGCGCCGGATAATGGAACGGCACAGGGCCGTCCGCAGCCCCGCTCATGAACTGGTGGATCAGCGGCGAGTCCGAATCCCTCAGCTCCGCCGGCGTACCCTCGCCGATCACCTTGCCGCCAGACATCACATAACAGTAATCCGCGATCTGGCTGATCTCCTCCACGTCGTGGGACACCACGATGCTGGTCAGGCCGAGGACGTCATTGTTGATCCTGATGAGCCGCATGATCATGCCGAGCGAGATCGGGTCCAGGCCCGAGAACGGCTCGTCATAAAGAAGAAGATTCGGATCGAGCGCCATCGCCCGGGCCAGGGCCACCCGGCGCGCCATGCCACCGGAGAGTTCCGATGGCATCAGTTTCGCGGCTCCGCGCAGGCCTACCGCCTGCAGCTTCATCAGCACCACGGTCCTGATCAGCCGCTCCGGCAATTGCGTGTGCTCGCGCAGCGGAAAGGCGATGTTGTCGTAGACCGAGTCATCGGTCAGCAGGGCGGAATTCTGGAAGAGCATGCCCATGTGGCGGCGTAACTCGTACAGCCCGGCGCGACTGAGTTGCGAAACGTCGCGCCCATCGACACTCACGCGCCCGCTCTCAGGCCGGATCTGTCCGGTGATCAGCCTCAAGAGTGTCGTCTTGCCCGTACCGCTCGGCCCCATGATCGCCGTGACCGATCCACGGACGATGCGCAGGGTCAAGCCGTCGAAAATGCGGCGACTTCCCACGGAATACCGCAAATCATGGGTCTCTACCTTGAACTCTCTGCGCTCGGGACTGGGCATGCAGACCGCAACTCACACAACTGATGGCACCGGCTCGCGCCGGCCGCGAAGAATAACAGATCCGGTCGCCACCCCCGTAGAAACCGCATGCCGCTTGCCCTGCCGATTCAATCAGGACTAAGATAGTCCCATATGAAAACGGCACCCCGGACATGCTGCGCATCAGCCGCCTGACCGACTACGGCACGATGATCCTCGTGTACCTCGCGAGCCATCGCGGGGAGCTCTGTTCCGCCAGTGATGTTGCTGCCGGAACCCGCGTTGCCCTGCCCACGGTGCAGAAAATCCTCAAGCTGCTGACCCGCTCCGGCCTGATCGTCTCCGCACGCGGCGCGGAAGGCGGCTACAGCCTCGGGCGGCCGGCGGACAAAATCAGTGCGGCCGACATCCTCGACGTGCTCGACGGACCGGTCGCCATCACGGAGTGCAGCACCGGGGACAGTCAGTGCGAACTGGAATCGATCTGCCAGGTCAGCGATGCCTGGCAGAAGATCAATCGGGCAATCCACGCGGCGCTGGATGACATCAGCCTCGCTGACCTGGCCCGCCCGGCCCGCGAACTCTCCGTAACCGCCCTCACCCAGGGCATCACCAGCACCATGGTTCGTCACCAGCGATGAGCAGCACCCCGGAAACCATCATTGAAGACATCGTCGGGCAGAAATACCGACACGGCTTCGTCACCGACATCGACTCGGAGACGGTACCACCCGGCCTGGACGAAGATGTCATCCGGCTGATATCCGCCAAGAAGAAGGAGCCTGCGTTCCTGCTCGAATGGCGCCTGAAGGCATTCCGGTACTGGCTGACCCAGCGTGAGCCGGCCTGGCCCAAGCTTCATCACCCGCCGATCGACTACCAGGACATCATCTACTACTCAGCCCCGAAGTCCGGGAGCGACGGGCCGAAGAGCCTGGACGAAGTCGACCCCAAGCTGCTCGAAACCTACGACAAGCTGGGAATCCCGCTGCATGAACGCGCCAAGCTGGCCGGCGTGGCGGTGGATGCCGTCTTCGACAGCGTCTCGGTCGTCACCACCTTCCAGGACAAGCTGGCCGCCGCCGGCGTGATCTTCTCGTCGTTCTCCGACGCCGTGCAAAAGCATCCGGCCCTCATCGAGGAATACCTGGGCAGCGTCGTGCCCTATCGCGACAATTATTTTGCTGCGCTGAACTCCGCCGTGTTCTCCGACGGCTCCTTCGTCTACATCCCGAAGGGCGTGCGCTGCCCGATGGAGCTGTCCTCCTATTTCCGCATCAATACTGCCAAGTCAGGCCAGTTCGAGCGCACGCTGATCATCGCCGAGGAAGGCTCGCACGTGAGCTACCTCGAGGGCTGCACCGCGCCCCAGCGCGACGAGAACCAGCTCCACGCTGCCGTGGTCGAGCTGATCGCCTTGCGCGGTGCGGAGATCAAGTACTCCACGGTGCAGAACTGGTATCCGGGCGATGAGCAGGGCCGTGGCGGCATCTACAACTTCGTGACCAAGCGCGGCGACTGCCGCGGGGCCAACTCGAAGATATCCTGGACCCAGGTCGAGGCCGGCTCGGCCATCACCTGGAAGTACCCGAGTTGCATCCTGCGCGGAGAAAATTCGGTCGGTGAGTTCTACTCGGTCGCGGTGACGAACAACCTGCAGCAGGCCGATACCGGCACGAAAATGATCCACATCGGCCGCAACACCCGCAGCACCATCGTCTCCAAGGGCATCTCCGCGGGCCGGGCACAGCAGTCCTACCGCGGGCTCGTCAAGGTATTTCCTTCTGCCGAGGGTGCGCGCAATTACACCCAGTGCGACTCGCTGCTGATCGGCAAGAAATGTGGCGCGCATACCTTCCCGTACATGGAGATCCGCAACCCCGGCGCGATCGTCGAACACGAGGCCACGACCTCGAAGATTTCCGACGACCAGTTGTTCTATTGCAGGCAACGCGGCCTGTCCGCGGAGGATGCCGTCAACGTCATCGTCAATGGCTTCTGCAAACAGGTCTTCCGCGAGCTGCCAATGGAATTCGCCGTCGAGGCACAGAACCTGTTGAACGTCAGCCTGGAAGGAGCCGTGGGCTGAGCGCCCCCGGCATTGAAGTCATCATGCTGCTAGAAATCGACAACCTGCACGCCAAAGTGGGCGACGCCCCCATCCTCAAGGGCCTCTCCCTGCGGGTGGGACCCGGCGAGGTCCACGCCATCATGGGCCCGAATGGCTCCGGCAAAAGCACGCTGGGTTACGTCCTGGCCGGGCGTGACGGCTATGAAGCAACGGCGGGCACCGCGCTCTTCCGTGGCAAGGACCTGCTGGCGATGAGCCCGGAGGAACGTGCCCGCGAAGGCCTTTTCCTCGGCTTCCAGTACCCGGTGGAAATCCCCGGCGTCAACAACATCTACCTGCTCAAGGCCGCCCTCAACGCGAAACGCAAGCATCGCGGTGAGCCCGAAGTCGATGCCCTGCAGTTCATGCGCATCGCCCGGGAGAAGGCCCGGTTGATGCAGATGGGCGAGCAATTCATGTCGCGTGGCGTGAATGAGGGCTTCTCCGGTGGCGAGAAAAAGCGCAACGAGATCTTCCAGATGACGGTGCTGGAACCGGCACTGGCCGTGCTCGACGAAACCGACTCCGGTCTGGACATCGATGCGCTGAAGGTAGTCGCCAACGGCGTCAACAGTCTGCGTGACGGCCAGCGCAGCTTCGTGCTGGTCACCCATTACCAGCGCCTGCTGTCGCATATCGAACCGGATTTCGTCCATGTCCTCGCCGGCGGACGCATCATCCGCACCGGCGACCGTTCCCTCGCCCTTGACCTGGAAGCCAAAGGCTACGACTGGCTCGTGGCGGCCAACGGCTAGATTCCGATGAACACACCGTCAGCCGCCACCCGCAGCTTTGCCGAAACCCTGACCGCCAGCGCCAGTGCATTGCCCGGGCTGGCCTGGATAAAACCGCTGCGTACCGCAGCCCTGCATCGCTTCGAGCAGGCTGGCTTCCCGACGACCCGCCAGGAAGACTGGCGATACACCGACCTGCGCGAATATGCGGACCGCACGCAGAGGCTTGCCCTGGTGGCAGCGCCGGCTGTCGATGACACCCTGCCCCGCGCACTGACCGGGCGCCTGTTGGCGTCCCAGGGCATGGGCATCGTTGCTGTCTTCCGGTCTGGCATGCTGGTCGATGGGCTGTCACAGTTGCAGCCCCCGGCCGGCATGACCTGCACGAGGCCCGGGGCCGGCGACGCGACAGCCGCCTGGGAAGCAAATCTCAGCCACGATACCCGGGATGACAGTGACGCGCTGGCGTCGCTCAACGTCGCGCTGCTGGGTGATGGCCTGGCCGCAGAGGTCGCCCCGGGTATCAGCGTCGCACAGCCGCTGTACGTCGCCTGCACGACGGAGCCGGGACGTACCGCACAAAACCGCCTGGTCCTGCGGCTTCGGGCTGGCAGCAGTTGCACGCTCATCGAACATCACCTCGGCAGCGGCCCCGGAGTCGCCAATTCGGTCACCGACATCATCTGTGAGCGCGACGCCCGCCTCACCTACATCCGCCTGCAGGATGAAGCAGACGAAGCTTTCCATCTGACGCTGCAACGAATCCGCCTGGAAGCGGGCGCCGAGGCCAGCCTTCTCGGGGTGGATCTGGGCGGGCGCCTCATCCGCAATACGCTGCGGGTGGATCTTGCCGGGCCTGGCTCAGCGGCGGACATCCATGGCCTGTTCTTTGCCGACGGCCAGCGGCATATCGATAACCAGACCCGTGTCGATCACCGCGCCCTGCATACCCGTTCCCGGGAAAAATACCGCGGGATCATCGATGGCTCGGGCCGTGGCATCTTCAACGGCAAGATCATCGTCCACAGCGGCGCCGACAAGACCGATGCGCAGTTGCGCAATGAAAACCTCCTCCTGTCCGCCGGCGCCGAGATCGATACCAAGCCGGAACTGGAAATCTACGCCGACGACGTCAAGTGCGCCCATGGCGCCACGACCGGGCAGCTCGATGCGGCATCGATCTTCTATCTGCGCTCCCGTGGCGTAGGTGCTGAAGACGCACGCCGGATGCTCGTGGCCGCCTTTGCCGGCGAGATCATCCACGCCATACCGGTAGCCGGCATCCAGCAACACCTGGTTGACGCACTCGGCACCCGGCTTCCGGATCTGGCCGCAGTCGGAAGCCGGCCATGAGCGCAGGCAGCGCGCAGGCAGAGGCAGCCCCGGGTTCCGCACGGCTGGACGTCGAGCGGATCAGGCAGGCGTTTCCCATCCTGCAGCAGGATATC
The DNA here is from genome assembly GCA_964592735.1 of uncultured Chromatiaceae bacterium. Taxonomy (GTDB): domain Bacteria; phylum Pseudomonadota; class Gammaproteobacteria; order Steroidobacterales; genus QUBU01. The sequence continues at coordinate 5,316 of CAZQGA010000050.1, forward strand.
AACGGGCATCCCCTCGCCTACCTCGACAACGCCGCTTCCTACCAGCGGCCCCGCTGCGTCATCGAGGCGATCAGCCACTATTACGAGCATGACCACGCCAACGTACATCGCGGCGTGCATACGCTCAGCCAGCGCGCGACCGATGCCCAGGAAGGCGGCCGCGAAGCAGCCCGGCGCCTGGTCAACGCACGGGAGCGTGCGGAAATCATCTTCACGCGCGGCACCACCGAGGCCATCAACCTGGTCGCGTATGCGCTGCGCGAGAGCCTGCAGCCTGGCGACGAAATCCTGGTTTCACAGATGGAGCACCACTCGAATATCGTGCCCTGGCAACTGGCCTGCCAGCGCAGCGGTGCCCGTCTCAACGTGGTGCCGATCACCTCACGTGGCGAGTTGCGGCTCGATGAATTCCACCAGCGCCTGAGCGACCGCACACGGCTGGTCGCCATTGCCCACGTGTCCAACGCGCTTGGCACGGTCAACCCGGTCGCGGAGATCTGCGCCGCGGCACGCTCACGCGGAATCCCGGTGCTGCTCGATGGCGCCCAGGCCATCGCCCACCAGAAGGTGGACGTGCAGGCCCTGGGCTGTGACTTCTACGCGTTCTCCGGGCACAAGATGTGCGGGCCGACCGGCATCGGCGTGCTGTACGGCCGGCGTGAGCGGCTCGAGCAACTGCCGCCGTTCCAGGGCGGCGGCGACATGATCCTCTCCGTCAGCTTCGAGCATACCGAATACAACGAGCTGCCCTACAAATTCGAGGCAGGTACGCCCGACGTGGCGGGCGCGGTCGGCCTGGGCGCGGCGATCGGCTATCTGGAGAGCATTGGCATCGACGCGATCGCAGCCTACGAGGCGGAACTCCTGGATTACGCGACACGGGCCGTCGCTGCCCTGCCTGGCGTGCGCATCATCGGTGAGGCACCGGAGAAGGCGGGCGTCCTGTCCTTCACGCTTGATGGCATCCACCCGCATGACCTCGGTACCGTGCTTGACCACCAGGGCGTGGCGATCCGCGCCGGCCATCACTGTGCCCAGCCTGTCATGGATTTCTTCAAGGTCGGCGGCACCGCACGTGCCTCCTTCGCCTTCTACAACACCCACCGCGAGGTGGATCAGCTGGTCGCCGGCATCGCAGTGGCACGGCGGATGCTCGGCTGATGGCGGAACAGGCAGAATCCCTGGCGAGCCTGTACCAGCAGACCGTGCTGGAACACAGCCGTGAGCCGCACAATCTCCGCCGGCTGTCCCAGGCCGATCGCCAGGCGACCGGCGACAATCCGCTGTGTGGTGACAGAATCACCGTGTACCTGCAGGAAACCGCAGGCGTCGTCACCGACGCCGCCTTCGAGGGCTGCGGTTGCACGATTTCCCTGGCCTCTGCATCAATGCTGACGGATCTCGTTCGCGGCAAGGCAATCGCCGAAATCCGCCGCCTCGCACAGGGCGTCCTCAATGCATTCAGCAGCGGGAATGACCCGCTGCCTGGCGACCTCGCTGCACTCGGCGGAGTACGGGCCTATCCGGCGAGGATCCGCTGCGCGACGCTGGCCTGGCGAACCCTGGACACGGCGCTGGAAAATGCCCCGGCACCGGCAAGCACCAAGCAAGGAAACTGAGCATGTTTGGCATCGAAAACCAGCCGGTGACACTGAAGCGGGACCTGGACGTCCTCAGCGTCCCCGCCGGCATCCCCGAGCGTCTCCCGCAGGACTCCCTCGTCTACATCACGCAGGCCATGGGAGGCAGCTTCACCATCTATTTCGAGGGCAACCTCTATCGCGTGGCCGGCCGTGACGCCGATGCCCTCGGCCAGGCTCCGGTCAGCCCGCCGGAGTTGCCGCCTGGTGCGAGCAACACCGACGTCGAGCAACTCGTCTGGGACCAGATGCGCACCGTCTACGACCCGGAGATCCCCATCAATATCGTCGAGCTTGGCCTCGTCTATGAATGCCGGATCGAAAAAGTCGCTGGCTCGGATGCCCGCTCCGTATACGTCAAGATGACCGTGACAGCGCCTGGCTGCGGCATGGGTGAAGTGCTCGTGGAAGACGTTCGGGAAAAAATAAAACTGGTCCCCACCGTCGAATCCGTCGAGGTCGAACTGGTATTCGACCCGCCCTGGAACCAGAGCATGATGTCGGAGATTGCGCGCCTGGAGGCCGGGCTGCTCTGAGCCGCGCATGTCAGGCGTCAAACGCATTACCCTGCTGCGTCATGCCGAGGCGCTGCCACCGGAGGGCGCGCAGGCCGATCGTGACCGTTGCCTGAGCCCGGCCGGGGAACACGAAGCAGCGCTGGCAGGCCAGAGGCTGCATGCCACAGGCGCCCGCCCCTCATTGATACTGACCAGCCCCGCCACACGCGCGCTGCAGACTGCGCGGCTGGTCGCCCGGGAAATCAACTATCCGCGTGAATTCCTGCAGCGGGAGCCGGAGCTGTACCTGGCGTCTGCTGCAGGCATCCTGGCAGTCATCACCGCGCAGGACGACGCCTTCAACGACATCCTGGTCTGCGGGCACAATCCCGGCCTTACGGCGCTGGCCAACCAGCTGACGGAGGCCGGCATCAGCGCCCTTCCCACCGGTGGATTCACCATCATCGAGGCAGCGATCACCTGCTGGCCAGAACTGCAGGACAGCTGCCGGCTGCAGCTCATCGACGCCCCAGACCTGCCTGCCACGTAAGGCGGGCAGGCAAGCTTCCAGCCAGCTGCACTTTCCGGCCAGCTGGCGCTGTCGTCAGTAGCTGTCGCAGGCGCAGAGCATGTAGATCCCGCGCGGATCATTCAGCAGACCCAGTGCCTGCAACTGTCGCTCTGCTGCCCGCCGCAGGCTCCCAAAGCCACTCGCCTCATGACTGGCCAGCCGCAGGCCTGCACGCTGTGCATTGCCGAGCAACCGAACGGCATACTGCTCCAGGAGCTGCGCCGGCCAGCCAAGCTCCGCCTCCACGTAGCGCACATCGTAGGCACCCGCCTCGAGACCAGCCCGCCGGGCCGCCGCATCGACCGCTGCAGGCAGATCGCCCAGCGAATCGACCAGCCCCAGGTCCTTGGCATCACTGCCGATCCAGACCCGTCCGCGCGCGATCGCATCCACGCGCTCAAGTTCCATCCCGCGGGCATCCGCCACACTGCCAATGAAGATCTGGTAGGCGTCCTGCACGGTCTGCTGCAACACCGCCCGGGCTTGCGTCCCGAGCGGTCGGTCGAGGCGCAACTGGCCCGAAAGCTGCGTGGTGCCAAAGCCATCGATATGAATGCCCAGCGCATCGAGGCCCCGGTCGACAGTCGGCACCAGCGCGCCGACTCCGATCGAGCCCGTGATGGTCGTCTCGTCGGCCCAAATCTCATCGGCTGCCATCGAAATGTAATAGCCACCCGATGCGGCCACCCCGCCCATCGACACCACGAGCGGCTTGCCTGCCGCCTTCAATGCCCGCAATTCGTCGAGTACGACCTCCGAAGCAAACATGCTGCCGCCAGGGCTGTCGACCCGGAGCACCACCGCCTTGATCGACTCGTCATCACCCGCCTGTCGGATGAGATCAGCGAGGGTATCCCCGCCCACCTGACCAGGTGGCGCATCCCCATCGACGATCTGACCCGCAGCGACAATGACGCCAACGGCGTCTGCACCATGCCCCGCAACCGGGCGACTCCGGTGCAGCGCCGTGAGGTAACTCCGGTAGTCGATGCTGCTGTCGTCCATCACGTCCTGGCCGTCCTCGCCCACGAGGCCGATCATGTAATCACGAAACTCCCGGCGGCCCATCAGCCCGTCCACGAGGTGCTGTTCCTGGGCCACCCGGGATGCCGATCCACCCGCCGACTCCAGGTGGGTCGCAAAATTGTTGGCGTAATCGTCGAGGGCGCCGGCCGGCAGCTTGCGGGCAGCGACGATATCGCGCTGGTAGGCGCTCCACATGGACTGGAGCCACTGGCGGCTCGCCTGCTTGTCGGCATCCGACATGTCATCGCGGATGAACGGCTCGACGAACGACTTGTATTCGCCCACCCGGAACACGTTGAGGTCGACCCGCAACTTCTCCAGCGCACCCTTGAAATAGGTGCGGTAATAGCCGAAGCCATCGACGAACACCATGCCGAGATCGTTGAGGTACACCTCATCGGCATGGGCGGCAAGATAGTACTGGCCCTGCGAGAAGGAATCGCCGAGCGCGATGACCTTTTTGTCCGCAGCACGCACCTTGTCGATGGCGGCAGCGACGGCCTTCAGCTCAGGCAGGCCGCCTCCTGCGAGCTGCTCCAGGCGCAGGACCACCGCCTTGATCCGGTCATCGGTGGCAGCCGACTCCAGACTGTCCACCAGATCACGCAACAGCACCTGCTGCACACCATCACCCCATATCTCGCCCATGGCACGATCAAGCGGATTGCCACTGAGCTGTTCCACCAATTCGCCCTTCGGGTCCACCAGCAGGACGGCCGACCCGGGCACCCGCACGGGTGGCCCGGAGATGCCCGCCATAAGGACAGCAAACAGTGCCACCAGCAGGATCAGGTGGAGTACACGTCGCAGCGTGTCCAGCGACTGCCAGACCCAGGCGACGAAGCGGAAGACAAAGTTGCGCGCAGCCATCAAGCCCCCCGGGATTTCCCTCAATCCGCCCTGGCGTAACTGATGCGATAGATCGCACCAGCCTTGTCATCACTCACGAGCAGTGCACCATCCGGAGCAACGAGTATATCCACGGGCCGCCCGCGCACCTCGTCGTCGTCGAGAAACCCGTCGATGAAGGTTTCATAAGCGACTGCCTTCCCCGCCTCGAGCCGGACCAGTGCCACCCGGTAGCCGGACTTG
>CAZQGA010000051.1:0-10138 GCA_964592735.1 uncultured Chromatiaceae bacterium
GGGCGCAGCGTGACGGGAGTTATGGCCGAGGTCGACGGCAGGGAGTCCCGCTTCAGTGCAGACATCGTCGTAGTCGCCTGTGGTGCAGCAAATTCCGCTGCGCTGCTGCTGAAATCCGCCAGCGCCGCACATCCGGCGGGGCTGGCAAATGCCTCCGGGCAGGTCGGGCGCAATTACATGTTCCACAACAGCCAGGCCATCCTCGCGCTCTCACTCACGCCCAACGACACCCGATACCAGAAAACCGTGGCTCTGAACGACTTCTACTTCGGAAGTGAGGACTTCCCGTACCCGATGGGAAACGTCCAGATGATCGGCAAGACCCTGGCTGGCATGTACCGTGCCGAAAAGCCACGGCTCACCGCACTTATGCCCGACCTTGCGCTGGATGAAATTGCCCGACACGCGGTCGACTTCTGGCTCACCACTGAAGATCTGCCCCGGCCCGAAAACCGTGTTACGGTCGATGACACCGGACGCCTCAGGCTCAGCTACACGCCGAACAACCAGGTGCCGACACAAAAACTGTATGAGGCACTGCGTGCGATGCTCAGCCGAATTGGCATGCGCCGCCAGCATTTCCTCGGGAGAAGCCTGTACATGCACTCGGATGTGCCGCTCGCTGGCTGTGCCCACCAGGCCGGCACCTGCCGCTTTGGTGACGACCCCTCAATTTCGGTACTCGACCGCAACTGCAAGGCACACGAACTGGACAACCTGTATGTCGTGGACACCAGCTTCTTTCCCAGCATCGGAGCGGTAAATCCATCGCTGACCTGCATCGCGAATGCCTTACGCGTCGGCGATCACCTGCTGCAGCGCCTGCGCTGATCCGCGCCGTCATACCGCAGCCATCTCGAATTCACCATCCTCTACGGCGCTGGTGACGTTTCCAGCTGCAAGCACCATCCTCACGAGCCCTGACGTGTTTCACCTGAGCAACACACAGTACAGGATGATGTTCATCCCGCGAGTAACGCTCGCCATTCTTGACCGCGTTCTGGGCAATGGCCACCCCCGGACGCCTGCTGGTCGCGGCATTCCAGCGAGCGACTGCAGCAGGCCTGATCTTTCCCATCCTGCCGATACGTCTCGCGGCCGCCTTCCAGCTCGTCGCCCATGCCGGCAATCCCCTGGCAGACATCGTCGCCTTTGCCTTCGCTGGCCTTGCCTGCTCCGGCTTGCTGCCGCTCAGCATCAGCCGTGCGGCCAGCCGGTTCCCTGGCATGTCGGCCACGATGTCCGGAGGCCTGATTGCGGCACATCAGGCAGGATGCGGACTCGCGGCCTTTGGCGTCGGCCTCTGCACCAGCATACCAAGCTCTCGCTGTCGGACATCTCCTCCAGCGGGAGTATCATTGCCTTCGTGATCGCGCTGATAGTCATCAGCCTGACGTGGGTGAGCACGACGTTGTCTTCCTCTGCGACGTGACACTCCGCCAATGGTTATGGATAGCCATTTGCCCTTTGGAGAACATCCATGAACGACACGTCATCAAATGTCACAAATCAGGTCCGCACAGCATTTCGAGAGACCGTCCACGAGCACTGGGGCTGGTTTCTGGCAGAAGGTATCGTGTTGTTGATCCTCGGCACGATCGCGATTTTTGCATCGTCGCTGGCATCCCTGGCGATAACAGTGGTTATCGGGTGGGTTCTGCTGGTGAGCGGGGTGGCCGGCGCGATTTTCACTTTCCGAGCACGACACGTGGCTGGCTTCGGGTGGTCGCTCGTCTCGGCACTCATTGGCATCGTCGCAGGGGTCCTGCTCCTTGGATGGCCGATGGGAGGCATGTTTTCACTCACCGTGGTGTTGATTGCATTCCTGCTGGCGGAGGGAGTCAGCTCGATTTTCTATGCACTGGAGCATCGTCGTGGAGCCACAACTCGCTGGGGCTGGATGCTCACCAGCGGCATTATCGACATCGCGCTCGGCCTGGTTCTCTGGGCTGGCATGCCCGGCACGGCACTGTGGGCGATCGGCCTGCTCGTCGGAGTGAACATGATTTTCGGTGGCTGGTCATTAGTATTCATGGCCCTGTCGGCCCGAACCTCAACTCTCAATCCAGCTTCCGGGCAATCTCCACGAGTCGCCGCGCCTGGTGGCTGATGGAGGCGCGCGCCTCGTCACCGAATTCCGTACCCTGCGTGTGCGTGTACCCATAAGGGTTGCCGCCTGTCTTGAAGATCGCCGGATCCGTGTAACCCGGCGCGACGATGATCGAACCCCAGTGGATCGCACTCACATAGAACGACAGCAGCGTCGTTTCCTGGCCGCCATGTACGTTCTGCGCCGAGGACATCGCCGAGACCGCCTTGTTGGCAAAGCCACCCTTGGCCCAGAAGCCCCCGAGCGTGTCTATGAACGCGCGCATCTGGCTCGCCATAACGCCAAAGCGTGTCGGCGCGGAGAAAAGATAGGCGTTTGCCCACTCCATGTCCGCGACCGTGGCAGCCGGCACATGCGCGGTCCTCTCCGCATGGGCACGCCAGGGATCAACACCCGCAACGACCTCGGTGGGCGCACTCTCGGGCGCTTTGAGCAGCCGCACTTCCGCACCGGCGGCGGATGCCGCTTCGGCTGCGATCTCAGCCATGCGGTGATTGGTACCGTAGCTGCTGTAGTAGATGATGGCGAGGCGTACTTTGCTCATTTATCTTCTCCGTCGAGGCGGCCAAAGCGGCCGCGGTTGAAATCCTGGATCGCTGCTTCGATTTCGCCCATGCTGTTCATCACGAACGGTCCGTAGCCGACGACCGGCTCTGGGACCGGCTCGCCCGCAAGCACCAGCAGATGCGCGGCTCCCGGCACCTCGACCTCAAGGCCCGCACCCTCGTTCGAAAGCGTCAAGGTGACAGGGCCACTTGCCGCTTCCGTGCCGTTGACGCGCACGCTTCCTTCGAGCACCACGACGAGCGTGTTCCAGCCTGCGGGCTGCGCAAGATCCATCACTGCGCCTGCTGCGACGCGCACGTCGAGCACGTTCATCGGTGTGAAGGTCTCCGCCGGACCGCGTGACCCATTGAAGGAGCCCGCAATCACGCGCACTTCGCCTGCGGAACCCGGCAACGCAACGGACGGAATGTCCGCCTTCGTAATCGCCTGGTAGTGGGGTGCGGTCATCTTGTGGCGCGCCGGCAAGTTCACCCAGATCTGGGCGACGTGGAAGGCACCGCCGCGCGCCGCGTACGCGTCCGAATGGAACTCATCGTGCATGACGCCCGACCCGGCCGTCATCCACTGCACATCGCCCGGGCCAATCACACCGCCCGCACCGCTCGAATCACGATGCTCGATCTCACCCTGCCAGACGATGGTCACCGTCTCGAAGCCGCGATGCGGATGCGCACCGACGCCGCGACGCTGGCGACTCGGCGCGAACTGCCACGGGGCCGCGTAATCGAGCATCAGGAACGGGCTGCGCGCGGCTACGCCCGCACCGCTGTAGCCGAACAGGCCCTGCACCGGGAAGCCATCACCGACCCAGTGGCGACCTGGAGCAGGCATTGCCGACAACACGGTTTTGGATCCGTCCTCCGAAACTACTGTATTCATGGCATGCCTCCTTGCCAACTGGATTGCATGCTAAAAAATCAGCAATCAAGAATAAATCTGCTGAATACCGCTACAGTGTCCTGTTAATGGGACACTCAAGCCTGTCCCAGGGGAGAAAAGGATGGGCATTGCTCCGCAGCGTTTCGAAGAACTCGCCTCCTTCGCACATGTAGTCGAGCACGGCGGATTTACGGCCGCCGAGCGTGCGACCGGTGTGCCGAAATCGCGCCTGAGCCGGCATCTGGCACAACTCGAGGCGTCCATGGGCGTGCGGCTGATCCAGCGCAGCACACGCCGCTTCGCCGTCACCGACATCGGCCGGCAGGTGCTGACCCACGCCCGTGCAATGCTGCAAGAGGCCGAGGCTGCGCACACACTCACCGAGGAACACAGTGGCGCACCACGCGGCATCGTGCGGCTGGCGTGTCCACCCGCCTTGCTCGGTGCGGCCGTGGCCCCGTTACTCGTCGCCTTCCTCAACGCCTGGCCGCAGGTACAGCTGCGCGTGCAGGCGAGCAATCGCAACATCGATGTCTGGAACGATGGCGTCGATCTCGCGCTGCGCGTGCGCACGGCGGGTGCCGAACTGCCGCTCGAGGAAATCATGCGGCCGCTCGCCTTGAGCCCACACCTGCTCGTCGCAGCGCCACGCCTGCTCGCAACCGTCTCCCCTCACGTAACACCCGGCGATCTGGCGCGGCTGCCGACACTCGGCCTCGGCAATTCACCGGAAGAACAGCGCTGGGTATTGCTCGGCCCTGCAGGTGCGCGCGCAGAGCACCCGCACACGCCGCGCCTCATCGCCGACGACACAACCATGCTGCTGGATGCTGCGCTCGCGGGCGTCGGCTGCGCGGTGCTGCCGCGCATGCTGGCGCACGATGCGCTGGCAAGCGGCACCTTGCAGGAAGTATTGCCCGGCTGGGCACCACCACCCGGAATGGTGCAGGCCGTTTACGCGAGTCGCGAAGGAATGCGGCCAGCAGTGCGAAAGCTGATCGACAGCCTTGCGGAAGGCTTCAAGAGCCTGATCGCACACGGGCGCTGCGTGGAGGCACCCCAGTGACCACAGAAGCGCCTTGACAGGGTGGATAGCTTGCTGGCCCTTGGATGCTCAGCCCTCGTCGAAGGTCATGATCACACCGGCCTGCCTCAGTTGAAGACCATGCCGCCGTCGACCACGATGGACTGGCCGGTGATGTAATCGGAATCCGGTCCCGCCAGGAAAGCCACGACACTCGCCACATCCGCGGGCTCGGAAATCCGGCCCAGGGTGATGTTGTGGGTGAATTGCTTCCAACCCCATTCCTCGGGCTGATTGGCATTTTTCGCCGTATTTTGCGCCAGTTCTTCCATCAACGGAGTACGCACGATGCCCGGTGCATAGGCATTGACGGTGATGCCCAGCGGCGCAAGGTCACGCGCCGCCGTCTGGGTCAGGCCCCGCACCGCGAACTTGGTAGCGGTGTATATCGCGATTCCCGGATTGCCGATATGTCCAGCCTGCGAAGCCGCATTGATGATCTTGCCGCCGTGGCCCATCTGCTTGAACGCCTTCACCGCGGCCTGGATACCCCAGACTACGCCGTTGAAATTTATGGAAAACAGCTTTTCTATGCTTTCTGCAGTGATGTCCTCGATGGGCGATGGCGGGGCGATACCGGCATTATTGATGATGACATCGAAATCGCCGAAAGCCGCCACAGTCTGCTCGACCGCCGCGAAGACCTCGTCACGATTGGCGACATTGACCTTGATCGCCAGGACACCACCATCCTTGCCACCCAGCTTTTTCGCCAGCGTGCTTGCCTTTTCAATGTTCCAGTCCGCGATGGCAACCTTGCAGCCGTCAGCGTGCAGGCGCTCAACAATCGCCTGGCCGATTCCCTGACCACCTCCGGTGACCAGTACTACCTTGCTCTTTTTCACCTGCGCCATGGGACTTCCTTGTGTCACGAGATACCAAACCTCATGGTAGGAATCGTGTGCGACGATTACAACTGACGTGGCATGCCGATACGGAAAGACGATACAGGTACAGCCCCAGCGCTCCAGAAAAGCGCGGCGGGAAATTCCCTGGCTACATGACCGCCAACAGGGTTTCTCGCTGCACCGCGAGATAAGCCTGTGGGTGTGCTTGATGCACCCGTGAAGACACAAGACCCGGTACCGCAGCGCGAGCACCCTGTATCCACCCAGCCGGGCCGGGACTGATCAATGAATTTTGGTGCGGCCGGATGCGCGCCGGCCCGTCTTATCCTGGACGAAGCCGTTCAACACGATGAGGCTATTATCAGCGGCCGCTATTATCGGGCGTGGCCAACCGTGGCATACGTCCACCAGGCTCAGCTCCTGGGCGCGCTTGTGGTACAGCTGCGGAACCTGCCCCACGGTTCCTGCCCTCATCCCCCACGGCAGCTGGTGGCACTGCTCCTTGACCGGAAGCCTCCGCACGATCCGGGGCTACAGGTGTCGCTGGAACAGCACTTGGTGATGCGGGTACACCAGCATTCCGGCGCAAATCACCCGGCCTGTTGGCAGGCAATGCCGCAGGAGCACGCAATCCTGGCGAACCTGGCGTTGCGGGCGCAACCGGAGCCAGGCCACCCGACGGCGACGTTGCACGACCCATGCCCGAGATGCGGCCGCCCAGGCCGGGTTTCGACGAAGTAGCCGCTGGCGCTCCCAGGTTGCCGCCGCCCCCCACTGGCCGTATGCCCACGGCTGATACGCCGCTGGCGGCAGGCTGGCCGACGCTGGCGTTGCCTCCCATGGCCTTGCTGCTGCGTTCACAGCACGGCGCGCTGGCCCAGCCGCCTTGCAACTGGCAGCTGCTTTGTGCCGTGCGACCCACCGTCTCCACACACGCCTGGGCGGCACTGATACTGTCGCAGACGACTTTAAAGCGGTCTTCCTGGCTGCCAATCAACGAGCCCGTTTGCGTCGCCGAGGTCTTGCCGTAATAGCAGGCGCCGAGGCTGTCGGTTACAACCTTGGCTGTCAACGCCAGATCCGCGGCGCTGCGTTTCCCCGGGTCATAGTCTGGCTGCTCTTCAGCTACCGCAGCAAACGCATCGGCCTGGCAGCAGGCCTGAGCTGCGTAGCCGTTCGCTTGCGTAGCACAAGCTTTGTTGCCCAAAGCCGCCTGGCAGGCCTGGGCAGCCTGGCCACCGGCACAGCGGGCAATGCGTGGGTCGTACGGGCCACTCATGCCCCCCTGGACACAAGCGCCTTTGCTGGTCTTGTCCATTTGCGCCAGAAAGTCCCGTACCTGATTCACGCCTGGCACGCTACCGAGACGGCTTTCGTCCAGGCTGCAACACAACTCGGTCGCCGCGCCATTGGCACTTTTTTCAGTCTTGTCACAACTGGATCGCGCTGTCATGCCCTTCGGGTTAAGGCAGGCCTGATAGGCCTGTGGCAGGCTACACACCAGCCTGTAGGGATTCTTGGGGTCACTGGTGCAATAAGGCGCTTGTGCCTGTTCGGCATTGGCGATGTTGGCTTTATCCACCTCATGGAGCAAACCCGCCTTGCTGTTGAGGCGGCAGCAGGGTCGCTCAAAACCATCGCCGTTCTTCGATGCCGTACAAACGCCGGGCAGCTCCAGGCTGCAACTTTCCAGGCCTTCCTTGGTGCACTCCACGCTATTGCGGGAATTACTGGCCCCATTGCCACCGCAGAAAGGCTGGTTGCGACTGGCCACCGCAATGGTGAGCGATAGCTGTGCCTGGGCCCGCGCCTTGTTCAGTTGGGCATCCCGGGCGTCGCAATCATCTTCTATGCGCTCTTTCCCCAGGGAACCCAGGTAAATATTGGCCTTGGGGTATTTTTGTGCGAAATATGTTTTGCAGACGGCCACCACTTCCAGCTTGGTTTTTTCAAAGGCCAGATCAGTCTCGAGAGCTGCGCCCTGTGCAGCTGTTTGCATGTTCTTGGCAAAATAGCTGTTGCGCTCACTGCTCCAGGCATCCCACTGGATACGGCCCACGGATTCCTCGATATAGCGGCTGCGCAACTGTGCGCAGGCACTTGCAGCGGTAGAGGCCGCCATGTTGGATGGCTCGAAGTACTTGTAGCATTTGTCGTAAAGCGAATCGGACAAGGCCAGATAGTCGAGCTTGCCCACGAGGGAACTGAAATTCTCGGCGTAATACTGGTCAGGCGAAATGTGTTCGTAGCCAACCAGACCCACTGCCTCCGCCGTCGTGCCAGCGGCACCGACCACCCAGGTGGCAGCCGGGCCAATGATGGTTGTACAGGCCGCAGATGCAATGTCACTCACAAGCGGAATATGCAGCCCCGTACTCCACTTGTCCGCCAGATCACAGGCGATGGCCGGACCCAGCCCTGCAATCATCTTCTCCAGCGCGGTGCTGTAATCGCCCGCCTTGATGGCAGTTGCGACCCCTATGGTGAGGGCCACTTTGGAGTTGACCTGGTTTTCCAGCTCAAAGTTGGTGGTGTAGGCAAAGGTGCAGGCACAATCCCAGTTGGCCAATACCGGGCCGACATAGGGGATAGCCAGAATTTCATTGTCCAGCTGGCTTTTGCCCTCGGCAATTTCATCGCCCAGAAATTTCCGGAGAAAATCCGCCTTCGGCTTGCCGAGAAGCTTGTCACCAGATTTATCAATGAAGATATAGGCCTGTTGCGTCGGGTTGTAATTCTTGCACTGTGCCGCGCTCATCGACGGCATCCCCGGGATGCTTTGCAGATTGGTGACTTTGAGGCCGGATGCAAATGCAGGCAGCGCATAGTCGCCGGCTGCTGCATACGAGGTGAGCGTAGAGGAACAGGCTGGTTCACGCAGGGTGAACAGCGTGAATTCCACTTCGTCTTTGCTGATGCCGACCAGAGGGGCCAGGGTTTTGACGGCGTTTTCCGGTGAAGGCCACGCCGCTGATGCCGCAGTGACATGCAAGAAGATGAACAGACTTGCCAGGAAACCGCTGATCAGGCGCAGCTGGGGATGAACCCTCACCCACGGCGGAACAATACTGAACATGGTCACTCGTCCTTTGCAGCGCGTCATGCCCAGCCATGCAGCGCCAACAAGATGCCCAAGGGCATATCGACCTGTCCCGCGCGCCCTTGAACGCGGGCTGCCAAATTGCCACTTACACCTCATCACAAGCGTGATGACATTCACACCTCCTGTACAGCCCGGACCGGGAACCGCCGGATCAACGTCCGTGTGCAGCGCCGCCGGGCCCGGCGAGCATGCCCTCGGGTGCAAGGCCCGCTGGCGCAGCCGCACCCACCGCGGCAAAGGCCGCCGCCTCCGCAGACTGGAAACCAGGCGTCACGGCAACGATGTGTTGCCAGTCCTCGTCGCCGAGGAGCGTGGTGGTGAGGTGGCGCAGTGAATGGCTGCGCGCACCGAGTACGTTGACCAGCACGTCGAGGAAGCGCGCAGCGGCGGCCTCGAAATCCTCGCGGCCCGCACGACCTGCGTCACGATAGCGCACTGCGGCCTGGCGGAACTCCTCGAGTGATCGCGCACCGAGGTCGAGGCGTCCGCGCAGCGCCTGCATGGCTTGATGGTCTTCTACCTGCGTCGCAGGCACACGGGGTGCGAGGATGTCCACCAGCCGCCCGTCCTGGTCGAGCAGCCGCTGCTGGCCGGGGACGAGGTAATCGATGCAGGCCAGGTAGAAGGGCTCGGCGTCGCCGGCCTCGGCGCGGAAATGCGCCAGTCCGGCACTGAATGATTCACGCACCTGCATCTTGCGGCGGCGTTCCCAACGAAGAAGCTCGACTGCAGTGGCCACGGCATCCCTCCCGGATCACGGTGATGACTGTTTATGCAATTGTTATATGAGTATGATCTTAAGACCATCCCGCCGGAAGCCTCCATGCTCATCAATAACTGGTACGTTGCTGCTACATCGGCTGAATTGCCGGAAGATCGCCCGCTGGGCGTGAAGATGCTCGGCCTGGACTTCGTACTGTTCCGGTCGGGTGTCGGCATCACCTGCCTGCCGGATGTCTGCTGCCACCGCGGTGGCGCGCTGTCTGATGGCAAGCTGGCCGCGGGCTGCCTGGCCTGCCCCTACCACGGCTGGCAGTTCGACGGCAGCGGCCAGTGCGTGCACATCCCGGCCCTGGGGGCCGAGGTGAAGCCACCCCGCCGGGCTCGTGTGGACTCCTATCCGACGGCGGAAAAATACGGCTGGATCTGGGTCTTCCTCGGCGACCAGCCGCCGGAGGAGCGCCCCGCAATCCCCGATCTCCTGCCCGAATACGACGACCCCGAACACTGGCGCCTGGTGCCCTACCACTTCGAAGCGGCGGCAAACTGGGTACGGATGGAGGAGAACTCACTCGACACCATCCACACGAGCTTCGTGCACCGGCGCTTCGGCGGCCGCGTCGATCCGAAGTCCGCCGGCGCGGACATCGAATTGCTTCCGCATGGTGCCCGCGTGCGACGCGAGAAGAATGCGCCAGAACCCGGTGCAAGCTCGGGCGACATCGCCCGGCTGCTCCCTGCCAACCGCAAGCGCACACGGGTCGACCTGGAATTCAGCATCGTCGGCGTCTGCCATCGCATCCAGCCGACCTTCAGCGAGGGCATGA